>NC_023148.1 GCF_000511385.1 Phaeobacter gallaeciensis DSM 26640 | reverse complement strand
TGCCACGATCCAGTGAGTCCGGCAAGAAGAATCTAAATGTAGTGTGAAAGTTATCCACAACACCTATAGGTGTTGTCGTGTAAAAAACTCAGCAAGTCATTGATATAGATATATTAAATGCAGATCTAACCAAATCGAGCCGCTACTCTGTTGAGTTGGCATATTAGCAGCTAACCCCAAGCAACTAATGGCACTTTCTGCCTCCTGCGGAGTTTTCTCCCGGTGAAATTTTTTGGATTCGGGTCAGAAGCTACATCTGATTTTGGCTCGATTCGTACGGCATGAGGCCAAGTCGTTCCGCCCGCTCCAACAGCATTTTCACCGAAGACGGCTGCCATCTTGTTCGGCCACGAGGCGTGCGTTCGCGCATCGCTTCCAGCCGGGTGCAGATCGCCTGAAGCGTGATGTCGGGGTCCGCGCCCTTGATGCCGGCGACGATGGCGGGCAGACGGTCGTCGGTTTCGCGGCGCCCGGCGCGGGCTAGCACCTCGGCCGGCAGGAAGCCGTCGCCGACATAGGCCTTCACAGCGCGCAAGAGACGGCTTTGGGTCCAGCGACGCGCCTCGGGCAAGGGGCCGTTGATGATGCGCACCACGTCTTCCCAGGCCAAGTCGGGTCGCAACCGGCGCACATGGGGCACCCAATCTTGTGCCGTCTCGTTCAGACGCTCCATGTAGCCGTCTTGTCGCGCCAGCCGTACTTTGCGAAGAGCAGCAGGGTCTTTGGCCCGCAGTCCAGGGTTCCCGCCGACCCGGCCCTTGGTACGGGCGCTCGCCAGCCCTGCTTTGGTACGTTCCCGGATCAGCGCCCGCTCGAACTCGGCCGCGGCGCCCAGAACCTGCAGCGTGAACTTGCCTTGCGGGGATCCGGTGTCGATCGGGTCCTGAATGGAACGAAAGAACGCCCCCTTGGCCTCCAACCGTTCGATCACCTCGAGAAGGTGCGACAGAGACCGTGCGAGCCGGTCGATCCGTACGACAACCAGCGTGTCGCCCTTGCTAATGCGCTCCAGCAAGCGGGCAAGCACCGGCCGGGCACGATTGCCGCCTGAGGCGTGCTCTTCGAAGATCTCGACGCATCCCGCAGTTTGCAGGGCCTCAGACTGGGGCAGGGGGGTCTGATCCTCTGTGGATACGCGCGCATAGCCTATCAGGGGCATGAAAATCGGCCGTTTGCAATTTCATATACCGTTACTAAACGACCGTTAGTAAACGAATGCAAGCAAGTGTTTTCTCGTCGTGCTGGCACACAATCCCTTGGTTTCCTTGCACTGAGCGCAATCTGAGAGGTTCCGCCGGCGGTCGCGCGCGCATACTATATAAAGAGCATGGGCAATGGCCACAAAACCGCTTGGGTAATGTGCATAATACTATTATTATGCACATATGAAGCCACAAGCATCTACTTTTCTTGATGATTTCGACGACCCCCTCATCACTACCGAGGGGGATGAGGAGGCTCACGAAGTGTCGCGTTTAGTTCCTGATTTCAATTGAAGCAGTAAGCTGAAACTGAAGCGCTGGAATTTCATCTTAGCGCTTCACCAACGCGTCAAGATTCCTGAGCTTCACAGCCCTGCGGCTTTGGTCAGGTTCACCCTGAACCTGTCGCGCCTGCGCTGGTAGCGCCGGGTCATCTCGGCCGACGCATGTCCGAGTTGCTTTTGAACATAACGCTCATCAACCTCTGCCGACGAGGCGAGCCCGGCGCGCAAGGAATGGCCAGAGAACATTGCCAGCCGTTTGGCTTCCGGCAAATCGGATCTGACGCCGCTCTTCAGAACGGTTGCTTTGATCAGCCGTGCGACGTGCTTGTCGGAAAGGCGGGCCTCGAGCGCACGTTTGCCATCCCGCGATGTTCGCACGAAGACCGGCCCGAAGTCGATCTTTGCAAAATACAGCCATTGCTCAAGTGCGTGGACAGGACAGGTCTGGTCGCTTGAGCCGCGCCCGACCTCGACCTCGCGCCACCCGGTCTTGGCGTTCAGCGTCAGCAGAGCGCCATCTTCGAAAATCTCGATCCAACCGCCGGAGTCCGGTGTATCATCCTTGTGCACGTCAAGGCTCACGATCTCGGAGCGACGGAGACCTCCAGCATAGCCCAGAAGTAAGGTCGCCCGGTCTCGAAGCCCGCGGAGATCATAGGGAAGGGTGCCCACCATGGCCTGGATGTCATCGGGCAGGATCGCTTCCTTCTGAACCGGCGGACGCGCGTGTCTGCGCCTAATCCCGGCCAGAACGGTGGCGACATGGCGGTCCTTGCGATCAAGAGTGAACCCGCGCTGCCTGTAGTTCCAAGCGAGGCCGGAGAGGCGCCGCTCAATGGTGGAGACCGAGAGAGCAGGGGCCTTACCAGTCGCGGCGGCCAGGTCCGCCACATAGAGCCCGACCATCTCGGGCGAGGGGGGCAGGGGATCCGTCCCTTTCAACCGGCACCAACGGGTGAAGTGTTTCCAGTCGGCCGAGTAGGCCTTATTGGTGTTCTCAGCTGTTGAGGCCTCGGCGTAGTCGCGCGCGGTGTCGATCAGCCGGTCGAGCGCGCCGGAGCCGGCCACATGAGCGGGCAGAGCGATTGAGGCTCGGTCCCGAGAGGTTCTCTCGTCGTGTTCGTCACTGTTCAGCGAGTCATAGGACGCTGAGCTCGAAATCTCTGCGTCAGACGCGTCGGAATCCTCGATTCTGGTGCCGTTATTCGTGAGACTGCTCATGTTTCCGAGCATATCAGTTTTACGTCCGATAACACAAGGTTATTGGACATATAAAGGCTCGGCAAAGAGGGGCGGTTTCTACACTATATGGTAGCCAAAAGCGCCGCCGCAAGATAGTGTTGTGGCATGACATATGCCCACTCAACCTTCGACAGCGACCCTGATAGCTTACCCCGGATGCCGCCCTGGGTCACCTCGGCACGCGCCGAAACCCTTGAAGATGTGGCGTTTTTGTCGGGCGCAGCACTGAGCCACCTGCATCTTGTGTTGGGGCGAGAGGCGGTCCCCCAAGCCTTGTTACGGGATCGGCTGTCGTTGCGCGCAACGGAGGCTTGTGTCGCGTTTTCGGGCCGGCCGGAGCGGGCAAGGGAGCTGCGCGACGTGGTGCATCTGCTGCGCCCCGGCGACCTGCCCGGCCCGGCAGGCGAAACCTGTCTGGCGTGGCGTCGCGCCACGGAAAGGCCGGTGGCCGTACAAGCTCTGGTCCGGGCGCTGCCTGAACTTCAGGGTGATCAGATCGCGCGTTGGCTCGATGCCGGGCAGGGGGCAGCGGTCAGTCGCGCGGCAATGGTGCTGGAGGCGGTACTAAACGATGCCCCCCGTGCCGAGGCGCCCGCACTCGTCCTTGCTGACGCGACCCTCGCTCAGGCGCTTGGTTGGGATCATGTCGTGCCGCTTCTGGCCGCAGGCCTGAAGTGCGCCGACATGCGCAAGCGAGGCGAAGACCTACGCTCGGCTTGTCATCGTGCGCTCGTCTCATCGGCGGTCGATGCCGTGCGCCTCTCAACTGACCTCGCGCGGCGGGCAGCGCATCTCAAAGCGGTCGCGCCAAAGCTGCGCGCCAAAGGCGCGCAGGCCGCCGTCGCGATATTCCTGACCCAAGATGCCGTCGCGCCTGCGGCCCTGCCACTACCGGACCGGTCTGCACGGCGGCTCTGTGACCGGTTGGTCGATCTCGGCGCGGTGCGCGAGCTGACCGGCCGCGACACGTTCCGGCTCTACGGGATCTGAGCGATGGCCAAGGATCACGCCGAAACTGATTTCGATCGGGAATTGGACGATCTGCCAACCGAATTGCGCTGGCGTGAATGGATGCGGCGGATTGAAGCCGTTCTCTTCGCCAGTGCATCGCCGGTGCCGCGCGAGGACCTCGCGCGCGTGGTGGGGCAGGGGGCTTCGGTCGATCTGTTGGTCGAAGACCTGGTCGCCGATCTCGAAGGACGATCCTTCGAAGTGGCGCAGGTGGCCGGCGGCTGGATGTTGCGCACGCGGCCCACCTACGCCCCAGCGATCAGGGCCGCTGCGGATGTGGGCGAACAGCTTCTGGACCTGGACGAATACGATGTCGCGGTGCTCGCTGCCATCGCCTACCACCAGCCGATCACCCGGGACGGGCTGAAGGACATCTTCGGCAAGGAGATCAGCCGCGATCTGATCGGGCGACTGCATGCGCGCGGGTTGATCGGAACCGGTCCACGGTCGCCGCGGCGTGGAGCACCCTATACCTATGTGACGACGGAGCAGTTCCTGGTCGCGTTCGATCTGGAGTCGCTGCAGGACCTGCCCGATCGGGAGCAGATGGAGGATGCAGGGGTCATCAATGCGCAGGCATAGCCGTTGCCAATGATGTGCGGCGGTTTGAATGAAGGCGAACGATGACCTGTTGTAAGTCCGCCAAATCAGGATGTCTGGAGCGCGTCTTTGGTCCCGGTGTGATCTGTAACGTGATCTCTGCACTCAATGACGCCACCAAGTCGGAATGCTTGGGCGCAGCCAGTGCAATGCGGGTCCAGAGGTAAATTGCAGGATGCACGGAACGTTTTTGGAGGTGCGTCATTCCATCGGCCAACTGGCGGAACAATGCGTAGCGGACCCGGTGCGGCAAGCGCGAAATTGACGTCGGCTGGCCATTGAACGTGAAACAAGCCGCCCCAAGCATGGCGGGCAGGGATGTCTTTCCATGCCGTCCATGTCCTGCAACATGCATTCGAAGCAAATCGTCGATGAGCCGTTCGAGACGCTGCACATCATACTCGGCGGGCAGGGTGGGTTTTCGGAGATCAGCATCACACCAGACGCAGAAATGTTGCGGCAGAAGCCGGTTCTGTCGAGCAGGCGCAATGCCGCCGCCGCAGGCAGGGCAGTGATCGCGCAAGCGGCATCCATGCCGAAAGCAGGAAACGCGCGTCGCCAGGCTCCAGCCGCGCCGGAAGAACGGTGCGCGATCCTCTTTCAGGCATGCCGGGCAATATTGCAGGCGATTGACCCGAGCGGTCGATGTGCGGGCATCTCCTGATCCTGTGATCTGCCGCACTCGCAACCGGGCCAGCGGGTCGCGGTGCAAAGCCAGGCCATCAATCTCCTCGGCGGGCAACCGGGTTCGCTCGACCAGCAAACTGAGGATTCGCCCGGGAAGGTCTCGGTCAAGCTTCGCAGACCAATCTCCAACTGCGACATCCAGAACCCGCCCAAAATATTGAGGTGGAATTCCATTGGCCATGGCCAGCCGATGCAGCCAGCTCGACAGAAGCTCTCCGGGTGCCGGTGCAACAACGCCGGGCCAGCCTTGCCCCACCTCATTGCCGTAGTCGCGCGCAGGTGTGACTGTGATCTCGGACGCAGACTGGTTCACATCATTTCGCGGCGCAAAGGAGCATTTCGGCGTTTCGACAGGGGCGTGTAACCAAGCGAGGTAATGGTCGCTTCAGAAATGTGTTCCTCGCCGTTCCTTATCGCCTTGATAGCCGCGTTGCTCACGATATCGACGACCTCTCCGATCAAGCCCTCTGACAATTCATGGATGATCTCAGCCAGTGACGGTCGCGACAGGTCCGAGGCTCGGGCGAGAGGCATGCTGGTCTCAAGACTATCGAGGAGCGTCGCGAAATCCTCGTCATACGCCCATCTGGGAATAGGGATCGTATCGAACCGCGATCCCATTTCCTCGGTGTCGTGTACCGCGTCATAGACCGCAACCTCGCCAACCAGTACGGGCGAAATGTCGTGGACACGTGCGATACGGCGCAGGAACGAAAAGATAGCTTTCACGTCCTGTCGGCGCCCTCGAAGGGCGCTGTGAAACTCATCGAAGATGAGCAGGCGGGGTTTCAAGCTGTCCAGCAAATGATCCACCTGCTCGCCCGCGCGCGACAGGCTTCGCCAACCAGAGGCCTGAGGCGCGCGCAACCCGGCAAGAATGCTGGCATAGAAGTGAGACAGTCCGGCACCTTCTCGGGTCTGGATCACCCAGATCCTTTGACGTTCTGACTGACGCAAATGTTCAATCGCGAAGCGTTCGGCGATCATCGTCTTGCCATTGTGATAAGGGCCCGTCAGCAAGAGCCCTCTGGGGCGCAAAGTTACTGGCCGATCGAGTAGCAGACGCATGGCGTTATGGGCGCGACTTGCAACAGGATGGCTGATCCAACGGGCCGTCCGGATATGGGCGATGCGGCACGCGTCACCGGCATCGAGAAGTGATGCGGCGGAGTCCAGGAGGTGATCCGTCATTTCACCAATCCTCAACCGGAAAGACGCGGCGCGGGCGCTCAGGGTCAGGTGTTTCGCGGATTGGTGTCGGGGAAGAAGTGAGGCTCTGGTAGGGTTTCGGCGCATTAGTCGCATGCCTGGCCCGTGCGATTTCCTTCAGCCTTTGCTTCTTCGTTGCTGAGGCATCCACGGTCGCCGCGATTTCGCGGCGGATCGCGGTCTTCTCCTCGATCGGGCGTCGGCCGGTTTCGCGCGCTCGGCTTCTCTCGGCCCTGTGCTGCCAGAGGGTGACCGCCTCAAGCAGTCCATCCCGCCGCTCCACAGGGCGCCAGGCTCCTGTATCGGGATCCTTGATGTAGATGTGACTCATGTCCCGAGGATCATAACGAACATCGAGAGCACCCAATCGATCACGGCGGGCGACCAACGGGCCCAACCATGGATCGAAATAGTCGTTGGCAAACAGGCTGACACCCTGAGGTGAAATCCTGCGTGTCTTGTTCGGGAGAAAGCTGAGCAGAACATCGAAAGGGTTGTCTTCCCGGCCGTCCGGCTGACGGCATTTTCGTTCCCATTCATTGGTCGGGACTGTCAGCTTGCGTTCATTCTGGCTAAGATTGTGATCGATAATCGCCAGCGCGATACAGCGTTCGAGGTCTGCAAAGTTGAGCCTCGCACGGTCTTCGGACAGATACTCACCCCGATCCGCGATGGAACGCCCGGTCTTGCCAGGCAGGGAGCGCAGCACCGTATTCACCTTGCCTAGAAGCCGTTCGACAACCCCGCCACGATGGACGGTCCCCTTGTTCCGGCTTTGAATTGCAATCCCGTACTCGGCACAACCCCGGATGAAACTGGTGCTTCTGAATTCCATGGCGGAATCCACGACGACCTTCTTCGGGCGGCCAAACATCGGCCAGGAATGATTGATGTCGCGCGCTGCCAGCCAGTCCTCCTTGCGGCACATCGCCTGCGCCAGACAGAGGGCGACCGACAGGCGTGAAGGCTGCTCAAGGGTCAGGCAGAAGCCGATAATCGCGCTTGTTGCAACATCGGCTGCGATAGTGAGATAGGGGCGTCCAGCATAAATGCCCTGACCATCGATGACTTCCACAAACTGGATGTCGGCGGGGGTATGGTCTATCTGAACGACATCGAGTGCGTGCTTGGCTCGGATATAGCCTGGGCGGGGTTTCAGACGTCGCAGGCTTTTCCCTCCTGAATGTCGCCGTCGTGCAATCTCCTCAGGCGTGAACAGCCGTGGGATACGTTTGGAAACGGTGACATAGGCGGGCGGATCAAGACCCTCGCTGACACAACGGGTGCGGATTTCATCGACAATCGGCGCAAGGTCCGGTTGCTCGGGCCGAAGCCAAAGCTCCCGAAGCGTTGCCGCAATGATCTTTTCAACAGCCGGGCTGATCCTTGCGCGCCTCGCCCCACCTGTTCTTGGCAGCAACGAAGAAACCCGGCGCTCGGTGCGGTATCGGCGCAGGTGGTTGTAGACTTGGCGCGTCGAGAGACGCAACTCGGATGCGGCCCGAGCAACTGCGGTGCGCATTGGCTCTTGCCCGTCCAGAATGCGATCCAGCTCTCGCGCGATACGCGTTGCTTTGGCCCAAGCGTCGTCGGACGCTTCATTTTCGCGCAACGTCATGAACCCGCCGCGCCACGGTTTCTAAACCCCATCTTCTGCCCCATTCTCTCGCTTGTTGAAACGCGAGTTAAAAATTGAAATCGAAACGTAAAAACACACGTCGGATTACGCTTCATCCTACTGGAATCCTGTAAGAACTTTTTGATGAAACGGCAAAGCAATTGCGACACTGAGGACGACCTGTGGTTTCTGCCCGGTCCGATGGACGACGAGCCGGACTATTTGCCGCCGGGACCACGGGCCGAACCGCGTGAAACCGAGGTCCTCGACGAATGGCGGAAGGCAGAGGGCGGGCAGGCCGCGCGTCTTGCCCGTGTGGCCGGTCGCGTCGGCGCGCTGGACGACCGGTTGAAGCGCGGACCGGAAGGATGGCGGCATCGGCTTGCGCTGATGGAGGCCGCAGATTTGAGCTGGCACACCGGTGACCGCATCAGCCAAGACCGGCTGGCGCTCTGGATCTCGCTGCGCCTGTCCGGTGTCCAGGACGACACGGCGGCGCTGGCGCGAGTCGGATGGGCGATTCGGCGACTGACGGGTGGACCGGGACCGGAGCAGGACCTTTCCGCCTTCCTCGACCGTCGCGACCCCGAGAACATCAGTGATGAGACCGAGCCGTTCGTGGATCGCGCGAGCGGTTGGCTGGATCTGATGGGGCAGGCCACGGACCTGCACCCGATCACTCGCGCTTGCGCGGGCTTTCACCTCTGGCGCCTCGCGGGGCTCGGGCAGCACGACGACCGTATGGAAGCGGCTGTCGCAGCTGCGCGGATCGCGGCCAGCGATGGAAGAGGCGCAGTCTTCACGCCTCTGGCCATGGGCGGGGCAGGGGGACTACGAGCCGGTGGTTCACCGTTCGAACGTCTGGAACGCTGGCTATACGGGATGGAAGCCGCGTGCCTGACCGCGGTGCGGCACCTTGACGATATCGAGGCATGGTCGGCGCGGGCGGAAGCCGAAATGACATTGCTCTCGGGCAGGACGCCGCCGGCCTTGCGCGCAGTGCTGACCGAATGGCCGCTCGTCTCTGCGCCAATGGCCCAGGCCCTGACGAGTGCCAGTCGCGCCGCTGTTCAGCGCAACCTTGCATGGATGCAAGAGCGGGGTCTGATCCGCGAGGTGACAGGACAGGGGCGGTTCAGGATGTGGAAGGCGACAAACTGAAGGTTAGCGTGGGTCTCACCCGCTCACTCGACAGCAGCGATAACCGCGAGCACGCGGCAGGGCGCGCAGAAACTCACCAACACTTAATGCATTTGTTGCACTTATTTCATATATGGTGGTAGAGAACAGAAACCGGAGAGGAGACCACCATGAACATGCTGGCACACCGACATCTTCCGCCCACGCCGCAGGACGCAGCGATTGCGCGCGTCTCTGGCCAGGCATTGTCACGCTTCGCCCAGGCGCGCGCGCCGTTGAAACTTCGTGTGACGGACTCCGAGCAGATGGAGCCGATCGAGCTTCCTGCGGGCGCCGTATCGCTGCTCATGGAGATCCTCGAGGCGATGGCAGCGGGGCGGGGGGTCACCATCATCCCCGAGAACGCCGAACTCTCGACCGTACAGGCCGCTGAGGTTCTGAACGTCTCGCGTCCGTTCCTGATCAAGCTGCTCGAGGATGGTGCCATACCGCATCGGAAGGTCGGCAAGCATCGCCGCGTCCGCATGGAAGACGTGATGTCCTACAAGGCCGCGATCGATACCGAGCGTGAAGCTGCGCTCGATCAACTGGCCGCCGACGCTCAAGAGCAGGACATGGGCTACCGCTCGAAATGAGCCAGTACACGGTCCTGTTCGATGCGAACGTCCTTTATCCCGCGCCGATGCGCGATGCACTGATGCAGTTGGCGGTCACAGACCTTTTCAAGGCCAAGTGGACGGCCGATATCCATCGGGAGTGGATTGATGCGCTTCTGCGCAATGAACCTCATCGGGAGCGCGCCGCGCTGGAACGAACTCGCGACTTGATGGACAGGGCCACACGCGACTGTCTGGTCACCGGCTACGAGGCATTGGTGCCGGCCCTAACACTGCCGGACCCTGACGATCGGCACGTTCTGGCGGCGGCAATCGTTGGGCGCTGTGACGCGATCGTCACGCAGAACCTGAAGGACTTCCCACCAGCGGCACTTGCGCCCTTTGGCATCGAGACCCAACACCCTGACGACTTTTTCCGGAACCAACTGTCTCTCGCGCCCGGTCTGGTCTGTTCCGCGCTGCGGAAAGTTCGCGCGCGCCTCAAGAATCCGCTCAAAAGCGTCGACGAGTATCTCGCGATCCTGACACAGCAGGGGTTGGTCGCCACGGTTGCCGACCTGGAGCAATTCGCCGACCTGCTTTGATCCCAGAACTGCCCTGACTGAATACGTTCTGGCCAGAGTTGTGGCACCCGATCCATCATCACCGCGAGATTTCGCCCGCCAGGACTGCACGCCCGTGGACTGCAAGCGTAGCAGTGAACCTCGGGCAACCGAACTGCCGGATCACGGCGACAATGCGCGCATCGTACGCCGCTTGCCCTATGACGCGACACAGGTCTGACGCGTGAAACTGGCGGTTCGAGCTTGGCGCAGCCTTGATCTGTTCGTGCAGCTCGCGCTCTCGTGGCTCTTGAACCGGCTGTGGTGCGGGGAGAGCCGGTGGGCGCGTCGCTTCTCCAAGCGAGGTGCGCCACCGGCGCATGAAGCCGAGCAGGAAACCGGCCGGAACCTTGCTGTTCCCACGGGCCCGGTTGAAGGCAAGGAAGCGTTCCCAGATCACTTGCGTATCGACGTTCCAGCAGGGTAGGGCGCTCTTCGCGGCCTTGATCAGCTCGGCCCAGCATGTTCGGAACACGTTCGAGCAACCGTCAATGTTGATCTGTCCTGTGAATATAGTTTTGTTAGATTCTTCTCTAGATAGTGATGTGTCGTCTCCGTCTGACACGAGATCGTGGGTCTGTTCGCCGTCGTCAAAGGCCGCGAAGCGGAAGAGCCAGGGGGCGAACTTGCCGTTCGACTTCTCGCGCTCAAGCTTCAGTTCAGAAGTTTCAAGCTCACTCAGCAGAACGCTCAGGTACTGGCGCGAGACGCCCATCTTCGCTGCCAGAGAGGACAGGGTGAAGGCAGCCGTGCCGCGGGGCAGGCCGTTATACCCGTCCTTCCACGCAATTCCGTCGAGGATGAGCGTGGCCAGTTTGTGCGCCGAAACAGAGAGGTCTGTCTGCGTGATCCGCCTTAGGATCAGGCCAGTCGTTGGTTCCATGGTCGTATCTCCTGAGAGAGACGATGCCATGTCGAGAGCAAACAACATTCTTGCCAGCAAAAACACTTTGCTGGTTGCAGGGGTTCGGACACTGCGCTAGAAGAACCGTGTTCAGGGGTTTTTTTCTAGCGCGGCGTCAGGCTTCTCGGTCTGGCGTCGTTTCCCTTTTTTTGGGTGATGCACTGGGCGTTGTTGCAGAACTCAGTCGGTGAAGGATTCACATCGGGAATCCATGCGGTTAGACGATCTGCATGAGCAAGCCCAAGCCCGCCCGCTACCGCACGACGAACTGGTCCAGCTACAACGATGCGCTCAGGAAGCGCGGATCGCTGCTGATCTGGCTGGACAAGGAGATGACCTGGCACGCGCCGCATGAGGGACGCCCAGGGCGCCCGCCGGTCTTTTCGAATGCCGCGATCCAGTTTTGCCTGTCGCTCAAGGTTCTGTTCAAGCTACCGCTCAGGCAGACAGCCGGAATGGTCGCGAGCCTCCTGCGCCTGGCAGGGCTAGACTGGCCCGTTCCGGACTACTCGACGCTGTGCCGCAGACAGAAGACCCTCAAGGTGCAGATCCCCTATCGCCGTGCCGAAGGGCCGCTGAATCTTCTGGTGGACAGCACCGGCATCAAGTTTCTTGGCGACGGCGAATGGCAGGCCCGCAAGCATGGCGTTCAGGGCCGCCGCCAATGGCGCAAGGTGCATCTGGCGATGGATATCGCCACCTCGGATATCCGGGCCGTCGAGTTCACCCCTAGCCGGGAAGGCGACAGCCCAGTCCTGCCGGACCTGTTGGGCCAGATCCCCGAGGACGAGGACATCGGCACCGTGACCGCGGATGGTGCCTACGATACCCGCCGCTGCCACGGCGCCGTCATCGCACGCGGTGGCACGGCAATCATACCGACCCGAAGGAACGGTCGAGCTTGGAAAGAGGACTGCCCGGCTGCCAAGGCGCGCAACGAAACCCTGCGCGCCACGCGTCACTACGGTCGGGCATTCTGGAAGCGGTGGACCGGATACCACGCCCGTAGCCGAGTGGAGGCCAAGATGCGATGCCTGAAGGCCTTCGGTGAGCGCATCGCCGCGCGGGATCCAGATCGCCAAACCGCCGAAATCCACATCCGGGTCGCCCTTGTCAATCGCTTCAACGCGCTCGGCACCGCCCACGTCGTCCGCGTGGCATGAAACTGAATGGGAAAGGGGCACTCACAACTCAGGCCGACTTTCTGCAACAACGCCCATCGCGCCCCATGTTCAAGGTGGAGCGCTGGTGAATTGAGGGCAGAAACTGAAGACGACGGCCGCATCGCCCTCATTCAATCGGACATCTGGATCGGCTTTCCCCGAGCGGAGCAAGTGCTGGACCGGCTGCATGGTCTGATTGAGATGTCGCGGCAGACCCGCATGCCTGGCCTTCTGGTGCATGGGGCGTCCGGCATCGGCAAAACAATGATCGCCCGCAACCTGTCGCGACGCTATGCGCCGGAGTATGATCCGGAGTCGGGCGTCACCCACACCCCGTTACTTCTGTTGCAGGCGCCACCCGCTCCTGATGAGCGGCGGTTCTATATGCACATCCTCGCAGCCGTCGGAGCCCCGTCGTCGACGCTGAGCCTGAAGGCGCAGAGTGTTGCCTCGCTGGAAGTTCGGGTCGTGGGCCTTTTGCGCGACCTCGGGCTGCGGATGATCATGATCGACGAAGTCCACAACCTTCTTGCGGGCACGCATAGGGAACAGCGCCGGTTCCTCAATGTCTTGAGGTATCTCAGCAACGAGCTGGAGGCATCTTTGGTCTGCTACGGTGTCAGCGAAGCCGTCGATGCCATTCGCGGCGATGTCCAACTGGCCCGTCGGCTTGATGAACACCACCTGCCGAATTGGCGCGATGATGCCGAGTTTTCGGATATGATCCAGACATTGATCGCGGCCATGCCGCTGGAGAAGAAATCCAATCTGCAAGTGCGGTCGCTCAAGCAGATCCTCGCATTAACTGGCGGGGTGACGTCCCGCATCTTTGCCTTGGTCAAGGATCTGTCCATCGACGCGATCATCAGCGGTGACGAGTGCGTCACTGATGATGCCATCGCAAAATGGACACCGGTCTGGTCGCGCCATGCAAACGCTCAGCGACGGCTCGAGAAATCTGGGGCGTGACGTGTATCCCGCTGCCGATATCGGTGACGCCAGTGCCGGACGAGTTGCTTTCTGGTTGGTTATCGCGACTGGCCGCTTCCAATCATTGCGAGGTAGCAGACCTGCTCGCCCATATCGGGATCGACGCAAAATATGCTGCAGCCCTTGATTTTGATCTCGACATGCTGGCCGCGGATAGGATTTCCGTTGCGGCGCGCTTCGATCCAGCGTTCGTGTCGTCGATGACTTTCGCGGCGATGCCGGAAGCAGAGATGCGGTTGACCGCACAGGTGCCGTTCCAGGCTTGCACAAGCTGCGCTGATGGCGGCCTTGAGCTCAGGCACTGGCGTAGGGCCTGGGCGTTCGACTGCCAGATTTGTGGTGCCCGGCTTCTTCCAAAGGCCGACAGGCAAAATGGCGCAGCGGTCTCCGAAAAGCTGGTTGATCGTGCCCGCCGGGGGGCACGGATCCTGGAGCGTGTCGCGGTGTCGGGCAGCGCGCGTCAACTACGCCGAGCCATGCGGGCGGTCACCTTCGCGATGGGACTCAAAGCTTTATGTGGAGACCCTTTCTTCGCGCTTCAAAGCCCCCGCCCGAACATAAGGCTCTTCTGCCTTGCCGCCATTGCCTCCGCCCAATCACGTCCACTGGTAAAGGCTGCGTTGTGCAGCATGGACATCGACGTCTACGCACGAGTTGCCCTGCTTCGCGCCTACGATAAGGAGCCCCGACTGCTTGCAACCGTCGACCAGATTGCTCAGCGGATGCGACTACGCGTCGGCGGTTCAGCCACCTCATCTCAAATTTAAGGGCAAGAAAGGCCGGAAAACGCGCCGTGTCTCGGATTTAAGGGCAAGGCGACACCCACTTCCGAGAGAACCAGGAACGGTTGCCTGACCATGCTGCGGCTGCCATCCATGCGTTGATCTGCCAAGCGGAGGCGATTGCCGATCAGGCTGAGGCCCTGGAGAAACGGATCCTCGAGTGGCACCGGACGCACGAGACGAGCCGGCGACTGGCGACCATTCCCGGTATCGGACCGATCACCGCCAGCGCAATTGCTGCAAATGTTCCGGATCCGAGCCTGTTCCGCTCGGCACGACAGTTCGCGGCCTGGCTAGGCCTGACGCCACGGGCGAACTCAAGCAGTGGCAAGGATCGACAGACCGGGATCAGCAAGCAGGGTGATGGATATATCCGGCGACTGCTCGTTTCCGGCGCGACTGCGGTGCTTCGCTTTGCAAGGCAGGGCGATGCCGGCAAGGCTTGGATGCTTGGGCTTAAAGCACGCAAGCGACCGAAAGTCGTTGCGGTCGCGCTCGCCAACAAGACTGCCCGGATCGCTTGGGCGCTCCTGCGCCGCAACGAGATCTACGCGGCCCCTGTCTCCTGAGCGCGGAACCGCTGACGGAATGCGTGAAGCTGAGAAGAGATGACAAACCGGTCGAACCGGGGATCGGGACACCCCAGGGGGTCAAGGCGCAGAAAGCGCGCAATTTTGATTGGGACCCGATCCGCGGACTTCATCTGGGCCAGCGGCTAGACCGCACCACAAAGGCCGTAGACATGACTGCTTTCGGCATAGGCGCGTCAATTCCCAGCTTGCGCAGCAGGGGTCGTCCAGACATGGGAACACTTGCCCTCGCCAGAGATGCCCACTGCGCGTTGGCGACGGTCCACCAATGACTTGCGCCACCGGACCTGTGGGGGAACCGGCGCAGCGCCAGTTCCCCATCGGCTCATTCTGCCGGAACCCAGGGCCGGTTATAGGCTGCCACGCGCCAATCACCGTGTTCGATGAACCGGGGGGCGCTCCCGGTTTCCAGCGCCTCGGCTGCGGCGTTCAGCGCCTCGGGCGATGTCTCGGGCCAGGCGCCCGTTTCGATCCGTTCGACCAGGGTCTCGACGATGGCCGTGCTTTCGGCAGCCGTGAACTCGCAATGGCCCGTGCCCTGGACCAGCGACTGCCGATACAGATCGCCGGTACCCTGCTCCTGCACCAGCGCGCCGTAGCCTTCCATCAGCGTGTAGGGAATGGCCCAGTCGCCCAGCATGTGGATGCGGATCGCCGGAACCTGCAGATCGCCGGTCGTCGTGCGCCCGTCTGCGGCCCAGAAATCGCGCGCATAATCCGAGGCCGCGATGCGGGGGGCGGCGTCGATCCTGGCAATGTCGGCCTGAAGGTCCAAACCGGCCTGTTCGTAGAGCGCCTCAACCGTCCGCGCCATCGCGGGTGCGGCATTCTGGTAGAAGGCGGCATAGTCGACCCCCTCGTTCCCGGAAAGTTGCTGCCCCGATGCGGCGTTTTCGAACAGAAGCCGCGAGGACCCGCCAACATTACCGCCGATGCGCAGCGCCGAGGCCACGATCATGTCGGCCATGGCGCCGGCATCCGCGGTGTCGGGTAGTTCGGTCCCCTCGACCATCCACGGCGACCACTGTCCGATGGCGAAGGCAAGCGCCAGCCGCGCGCGGCCCTCCGGGCTTTCGCCCGCCGTTTCGATGGCGGCCATCCAGGACGCACGGATCGCGTCAAGGCTGCGCTCGCCACCCGCTCCGGCATTGGGCAGGCCGACGATGGCGAGATCGCTGGCCGGACCGTGCCCAGCGGCCTCATAGCTTTCGCCCAGCAGGGTCTGCATGGCGAACCAGCCATCCAGGAAACTGCTCATGATCCAGACCGGCGTATGGGCGGCAAGCACGGCGGCACCGTCGATCCTGTCCGGGTAATCCTCGGCCGAAGCGAGGCTGTCGAGCCCTCCGCCAGAACAGCCGTATTGCAGCACCATGTCAGGAGCGCGCTCCAGGTCCGTGAAAATGTCCTGAACAGCTTGTAGATTCAGGATTTCACGCTGCGGATCGTATTGCCACAGGCGCAGCGGGTGCCGGGCGAGCCCGGCGAAGGCATAGCCACGACCGAGCAGGTCGTCATACCGCTGGACCGCTGACGCGACCGAAACGTTGCTGGCGAAATCCAGATCCCTGAGTAGTCGACCATTCCAGTTCTCGGGCACGCGGATCAGCCATGCCGTCCCGTCCGGCAGGGTTCCCGCATGTTCGTTGAAGGCGGGCTGCTCCTGCGCCGACGCGAGCGGGGCGAAGCCCGCGGTCAGAGCGAGGCAAAGCACCACCATTCCGGTCCGCGAACGCGGGCCGGCCAAATTGGCTGTCCGTGACATGAATTTCCTCCAGTTTGATGCAGCGATGAAATCCGGCTCCTCTTCCGGGGAACCATCGCCGGGAAAAACATAGATAGCTAATTATTAGTGTCAAGGGCTCTGATGCACAAATCGGCTTAAGGCCGAGGTTCCCCTTTCCCCGGACGGACTTATCCCACAGCTTCCGTGACGGGTATTCCGAGCGCGGTGTAGCCGTTCAGGACGGCGATGCGGACCTGGAGTTCGGCGACCTGTCGATCGAAGTCCCGTGCCATGAGCCGCTGGCCCAGCAACTTGATACAATGCATCTTTGTCTCGACGCGGCTTCGGCGGTGGTATCCACTCCATCGTCGCCAGAGCGCGCGGCCCAGGTATTTCGCCGCGCGCAGGGCCTCATTTCGCGCCACGGCTCCGGCGGTGATCGTCTTCCAGGGCTTCGCGTTCTTGCGGGGCGGGATGACGGCATGGGCACCGCGATCTGCAATCGCATCGTGGCATTTGCGCGTGTCGTAGGCGCCATCAGCCGTAACGCTACCGATTTCCTGGTCCTGCGGGATTTGGTCGAGAAGGTGGGTAGGATGGGCGCATCACCGATGTGGCTCCCGGTGACTTCGACGGCCCGGATCTCCAACGTTTCTTCATCGATCCCAAGGTGGAGCTTGCGCCAGACGCGCCGTTTCGGGCCGCCATGCTTGCGTGCGTGCCACTCGCCTTCACCTTCGACCTTGATCCCGGTTGTCGCGTAGCCCTTAATTGTGAGATGAGAAATCCAACGAAATCAACGGCCTTGCTTTGCCCTTAAATATGATATTTTGCCTTTAAATCCGATATTTTTGCCCTTAAACCTGAGACAGGGTTCGCAGCTTCGTGTGGCAAATATTGATGGATGATGATCGCGAAGACTTCGTTGCCGCTGGTGCTGAGGAGGCGCGCAGGGCGGCCGTTCTGCGTCCGCTTGTTCAGGCATATCTCAAAGGAACTGGCAGTCTGGAAAGTGGCATCAATGACGCCGTTTGGGAGCTTGGTGTCAGCAGGGCGACTGTCTGGCGCTGGATAAAGCGTCTGGCCGAAGAGGGTGGGCGCACCAGCGCGCTGGCTTCTCGGAAACGGGGCCGCCCGACTGGTACAACCTTGATATCCGGCAAGGTGGAAGCGGTGATCGAAGAACATCTTCGCCGTTATTTCTTACGGCGGGAACGCCCAAGCCTGTCGCGCATCGTGACAGAAATCCGAAGCGCGTGCTGGCAGCAGGGCTTGCAACCGCCGACACGTCGGACGGTTCAGCGCAGGCTGGATGCAATGGATGCCCGTGAAATTGCCAAGGCACGCGAAGGCGCAAAGGCGGCCCGCCAGAAATTTGCGCCGGTCGTAGGCGACAACAAGGCAAACCGGCCACTGGAGGTCGTGCAAATCGACCATACGCCTGCGGACATCATTCTCGTCGACAGTTTTGAACGCAAACCAATTGGGCGGCCTTGGGTCACGCTGGCGATCGACGTCGCAACGCGGATGGTGACCGGATATTACACCTCTCTCGAGGCACCTTCGCGTCTGTCGGTGGCGCTTTGCCTGACACAGGCTGTGGCCCCCAAGGCGGAACTTCTGGCGGAATTGGTGCGCAATGTTCCTTGGCCCGCGCAGGGTAAACCGCATAGCATCCACGTCGATAACGGGCGCGATTTCCGGTCGCATGCCTTTCGGTCGGCATGTGCGGAATGGGGGATCGATCTGGTCTATCGGCCGCCAGGCAGTCCTCATTTCGGAGGGCACATCGAACGATTGATCGGCACGATGATGGGGGCCGTGCACCTGTTGCCTGGAACAACGCAATCCTCGGTCGTGGCCAAGGGCGACTATGACGCCGAGGGCATGGCCACGATGACCTTAAGCGACTTCGATCGCTGGTTTGCTCTGGAAATCTGCCGCTACAACAACAGCATTCATTCAAGTCTTGGCTGCACGCCCGTTGCCAAATGGGAGGCGCTCTCAGAGCAAATGATGGGCGATATCCCCTTCGAGATTGAAGCCTTTCGGGTGAGCTTTCTGCCAAGTGAACTGCGCAAGGTCAGGCGTGACGGCATCCATCTGTTCCAGATACGGTACTGGTCCGATGCGCTTGCAGGCCACATCGGGCGCGGGGATGGAAAGGTGGTCGTCCGCTACGACCCTCGCGACCTCTCGGTGATCTGGGTCGAACTGGATAATGACCGATACGTCGAAGCTCGGTACCGAAACCTGGAAATTCCGCCTGTGTCGCTCTGGGAATATCGCGAAGCCATGAGGAATGCCCGTGCCCTTGGCAAGTCCGGGTCCAATGAGCTGGTCCTGGCTGAGCTGATCCGACAGCAACGCCAAATCGAGTCTGAAAGCCGGAGCCTGACGAGGGCCGAACGCCGATCCCGTGAAAGAAAAGGGACATTGGAGGGCGCCAACTCGGCCGTCTCAACAACCGAAGGGCTGCGCGCGATCGATACGGGTGATACATCGCGCCCATTGTTCAAGGTGGAGAGATGGTGAATTGAGGGCAGGAAAAACAGAGGAAGACGGTCGGATCACCCTCATTCAATCGGATATCTGGATTGGCTTTCCGCGGGCCGAACAAGTTCTGGACCGTTTGCAGTGTATGATCGAAGCGCCAAGGCAAACCCGTATGCCTGGCCTTCTTGTGCATGGCGCGTCCGGGATCGGAAAGACGATGATCGCCCGCAATCTTTCGCGCAGATATGCACCGGAATATGACCCAGCATCGGGAATTACGCGAACGCCGCTGTTACTGTTACAAGCACCACCAGCTCCCGACGAACGACGGTTCTATCTGCACATCCTGGCGACCGTCGGGGCACCGGCCACGGCACTGAGCGCGCGCGCTCAAAATGTGGCCTCCCTCGAAGTCCGTGTCGTCGCGCTCTTGCGCGACCTTGGCCTGCGGATGATCATGATCGACGAAGTCCACAACCTCTTGGCCGGGACCCACCGCGAACAGCGCCGCTTTCTCAATGTTCTGCGGTATCTCAGCAATGAACTCGAAGTGTCGCTGGTCTGCCTGGGGGTCAGCGAGGCCGTCGATGCCATCCGTGGTGATATCCAGCTTGCCAGGCGGCTGGACGAACATCACCTTCCAAACTGGCGCGACGACGCCGAGTTCTCGGACATGATCCAGACACTCATCGCGGCAATGCCCCTCGAGAAGAAATCCAATCTGAAGGTCAAGTCACTAAAGCAGATACTTGCGCTGACCGGCGGGGTGACCTCGCGCATCTTCGCCCTGATCAAGGATCTTTCCATCGACGCCATTGTCACAGGTGATGAATGCATCACCGATGACGCAATCGCAAAATGGACGCCGGTTTGGTCGCGCCATGCGAACCCCCATCGGCGGCTCGAGAAGTCCGGGGTGTGAAGCCGCACCCGCTGCCCAAGACTGTCGCGCCGCTGCCCGACGAGTTGTTGTCAGGTTGGTTGTCTAGGCTGGCGGCGGCCAACTACTGTGATGATGCGGAACTACTGGCTCATCTCAGAATCGATACCGCGCATGGCACCGCCTTGAACTTCAACGTCGACGCGGCTGCGGCGGCGAAGATTGCCAACGCCGCACGGATTGACCCAGATGTTGTGCGATCTTTGACCTTCCCAGCAATGACGACACGAGAAGCCTCGCTGACGGCCCAGATACCATTCCAGCATTGCCTGCAATGTTCCAGAGAGGGCCTTTCGCTCAAGCATTGGAGGCGAGCCTGGGCATTCGACTGCCAGGTTTGTGGGACGAGACTTGTGCCGACGCTCGGCAAGGCCAGTGGCGAACAGATGCCCGAAAAGCTGATAAATCGTGCGCGCAACGGCGCCGCGCGGCTTGAATACGCCGCGCGATTACGCAGCTCCAAGCAATTTCGGCGCGCAATGCGCGCGGTCACCTTTGCCATATCATTAAAGGCCTTCCGCGGAGATCCGTTATACGCTCTTCAGGGCCACAGGCTGGAAGTAAGGCTGTTTGGCCTTGCTGCAATTGATGCAGCCCAATCCCGTCCACTGGTCAAAGCGGCCATCTCAAGCTCCGGCATCGACGACTATGCAAGGGTTGCTCTATTGCGCGCCTTCGATAAGGAGCCACGTCTGCTTGCCGCGGTTGATTACATCGCCCGGCAGCGCGCGAAAAGCATAGGCGCGATGGCAGTGGAATCTCATAATTAAGGGCAAAAAATATCCCCGAACGCGTCGTGTCTCAGATTTAAGGGCAACGCGACAACTGGCCATATCAGCTCTCCTCCCGTTGCGCGCCGGTCTTTCGCGTGGCGGCCAAGAGAACCGACAGGCCGGTAAAGCCACCGAGCGCAAGCGCGGTCCATGTGGCGGTGCGGGAATCTCCGTTCATCGCCTGGCTGCCCATGTGAGCGAGCAAAAAACTTGCGGGAATAATCCCGGCCATCGTGGCCAGCGCGAACCTCCAAAGATGCAGCTTGCTCAGACCTGCGGCGTAACTGATCATATCGAAGGACAGAAACGGCAGAAGGCGACTGCCGAAGACCAGGAAGGTCAGAGTGTTCTGGGACCCGAACAGGCCCGCGTTAATCTTCTGACCGAGATGACGCTCAACGAAGGGACGACCCAGGCCGCGGGCCAGACCAAAGGCGGCAAGCGCACCGAGTTCCGCACCTAGAACGACGAAGAGCGTCCCGTACGTGTGTCCATAAGCCGCTCCGGCGGCGAGTGCGATCGGCGCCGAGGGCAGGGGGCTTGCGACAATAGCGATTGTCATAAGGGCCACGATGACAATTGGTCCGGCAAGACCTGCCGCCTCGATCCAGCGGTCAATTTCCGCACGATCCGGCAGGCGAATGTCGACGCCAAGGACGTCGGGGAAGGCCAATGCGACGACTCCCATCAGGAACACCGCAATAAGAAGAACGCGCATCATCATGGATCAAAACACGGCATAGAGCAGAACGAAGAACGTCGCTGCCAAAAGGTCAAAGGCCACGCAGAATGGAATATACCAGTTCGGAATCCGGGCGAGACGATAAGAATTGTGGTGTGACATGTCCCAAAGGGCGTGCAGGGCCAAGCCCAAGGGGAGGAAGGCCCAATGCCATATCAGCCCCAGGAAGGCTGCCGAGCCGAACAAAAGGGCCACGGCGAGCTCTGCCCAGAACACGCGCGCTCTGCCGTCCGCGGCGCCAAAGCCGATATAGGCACCGCCAATCAAAGCAAGCGTGATCGAAGCAAGAGCTATCGAGCTCTTTTCATCCAAAAACAAGTGAGCCGGCATTGAGAGCAAGACAATCAACACGCCAACCCATACGGGAAATTTCAAGATATCCCCGTGTCGATGGTGCGATAAGTGATCGCCTGTCTTTTTGAAAATCTGTGCCATGGCTTGGTACCTAGGGATTCCAGCAACTGGAAGGTCAAGGGTTATTCATCCACGCGCGCAACGCGGCGCTCACTCAACCGTTCCACGGGGAGGTCAAAGGACCGATATCAGGACGCATTTGACGCTGACGCCCGGTTCATGTCCGACGCGCGTGGCGATTTTCAGTCATCTTTCGCCTTCTGCCAGACTTGCTGGCAGGCTGAGTAAAGAAACGTCGCTGACCAGGTCAGCAACATGAAGCCCAAAAGCGATTGCAGCATCAGCAACAGTCGAAAGGGCCCGACCACCTCTATGGACGAATAGCCAAGGGTCGAGAACGAGATGCCCGTAACATAGAGAACATCCTGAAACATCGGCGGGCTGTTGCTGAACGATTGCGGCAGAACGCTTGCCACCACCATCGTGTTGAACACGGCGAGCGTCACAAGTTCCAATACGTGCAGCAACAGCAACGCGGAAAACGTCAGGATGATCCGAAAGCCGGAGCCATCCGACCGCTGCGGGGAAAACTTCAGAATGCCCGACAACGCATAATGATGGACAATTCCCATCAGGATCGCCGCGCATATTCCGACAAACATGGCCATCAACTCGGTCATACCCCCCAAACCCGTCTTCCTATTCAAACAGGTCAATCTGACCATACATCAGGCTTTTTAGCACAACTGGACCGATTGATTCTTCACAGGTCAGGCCAACGCGGGGGGCAACCCGTTCAGGGCGACATCCACCGGAACGGTCGGCAAGTTCGATGCAATCCAGCCAGGCCCTTCGCCTGATCCCAACATCCCTTCCGAGATATCGGCGTAGCCCGAATAACCAGCTTGTCTTAACGCTCGAAGCAGCGATGCGGAGCGTCCGCCAGTGGCGCAGATCAGTCCAACGGTGCGATCACCGCTCAGTTCCTTCGCCCTGAACAATCGGTCCGGAAAACCGGACGCGTGCATGCTTATCGGCCATACACCAGCACCTACGCCGGTTTCTTGCCACTCTTCGCGCGTTCTGACATCGATGATCCGCGCCGTATCCGATAGAAGCGCGTCAAAGGCATTCTCTGCCGACCAGACAGATCGGCTCTGCGCCAGCAGCGGTGACGCCGTGACGGTCAGCACCGTCATATGAGCACCCAGAATGAAACGGCGCCGGTTCAAATCAAGAGCCATATTCGAAAACCTCATCCTTTGATCGGTTGCGATCCCAAAGGTCACATAACATGCCAGCAACGCTACCCGGGAGCACGACACGGTGCAGGCACAGATTTGTATCCATCTGTAGCAAGGGACTGACCTGATACAAATGGCTACAATTCTGCCCATGAAACACGATGCAACGATGATTTAGGAAAGACACCATGGGACCGCCACCTCATATCCTTATCGTGGATGACCACGCACAGATACGTGAAAGCGTCGCGCGCTTTCTGGAGAAGAACGGAATGCGCACGACCGTCGCCAGGGATGCCGTGGAGATGGATGCCAAGCTGGCCACCGGTCACTTCGACCTGCTCGTGCTCGATGTCATGATGCCGGGCGAGGACGGTTTGTCGGTTTGCCGCAGACTTGCGCCAGAAGGTGATCTTCCGATCATCATGCTGACGGCGCTTGGTGAGGAAACGGATCGGATCGTGGGGCTGGAAATCGGTGCGGACGATTATCTCGCCAAGCCATTCAATCCACGAGAACTGCTCGCCCGCATCAAGTCGGTTCTTCGGAGAAGCAACCGCGACGAACCCGTGGCCGGAAGCCTCGCTGGGAGGAAAGTCTCTTTTGCGCACTGGATACTGGATACCGACCGGCAGGTGCTGATTGACGAGTCCACCACCGAGACGCCATTGACGACCTCCGAGTTCAAATTGCTGGCGGTCCTGCTGGAACGCGCCCGGATGGTGCTCAGCCGTGACCAGTTGCTTGACCTGACCGCTGGTCGGACGGCAGGCCCGATGGATCGCACCATCGACAATCAGATCAGCCGCCTCCGTCGCAAAATCGAGCCGGATGTATTGCGACCGAGTGTCATCAAGACTGTGCGGAACGGCGGATACTGCCTGGCTGCCGATGTCGAGGATGCGCCGTGATGCGCCGTGCGATGAGATCTCTGAGCGGCCAGTTGATCCTGCTTGTGGTCGCGGCACTTGTCGTGGCCCAGGCGATCAGCCTGTTCCTGTTCGCTGACGAGCGCAGCCTGGCCATCCGTGCTGCTTTGGGGTTCGAGGCTGCTGGACGCGCAGCGAATGTGGCGCGGTTGATCGAAGAGGCCCCGTTGGACCTGCAGAATTCCATCCTTCGCGCAGCAAATTCACCACTTATCCGGTTTGATCTGTCAGACGCTCCGAGTGTGGAACACACCAGTCATTCGCATGGCGACCTTGTTGAAGGGCGTATCCGTGCGCTAATGGACGATAGCTACAGCCGCGATATTCGCGTTGAACTGCACGAGATCGAGGGCGAATTGAGGCCCTTGCCCAATCTTTCTGACGAAATGACGGAAATGCATCTCGCGATGATGCGCGGAGAGTTGACAGCGGTTGAAATGAACCTGTCGATCGCCATTAAGGGAGCGCGTTGGCTGAATGTCGGAACGCGGTTCGAGCGTCCACCAATCCAATGGCCTTTCTATTCGATGCTGACCTTTGGAATTTCCGCCGGACTGCTTTTGGTGGCGATTTTCTGGTTTGTCATGACGCGCCTGACGCGTCCTTTGCGGCACCTGTCGAAGGCCTCGGACCATCTTGGCCGGGGCGAGGATGTGCCTGAATTGACCGTCGCAGGGCCGACCGAGGTCAGGGATCTGACCGTCGCCTTCAACCGCATGCAACGACGGCTGACCCGGTTTGTCAGTGATCGGACACGGATGCTCGCAGCGCTTGGTCACGATTTACGCTCGCCGTTGACTGCTATGCGTGTCCGCGCGGAGCTGGTTGACGAAGAAGAGACGCGGGACAGCCTCATCGCATCGGTCGAAGAGATGCAGAGTATGGTCGAAGCGACGCTCACCTTTGCACGGGGCCTTACCGGATCAGAAGGCTCCGAAGTGGTCGATCTGCGCAATTTTCTGGACAGCTTGTGCAGCGATATGGCGGCACACTGCACCTTTGCCCCGAGTGATGATGTTGCCGTGCGGCTTCGACCCAACGCGTTCCGAAGGGCACTGAGGAACTTGCTTGAGAACGCCGTTCGCTACGGTGGTGCCGCAAAAGTCAGCTGGGCGACCCACGGTTCGAACCTCGTACTCAACATCGATGACAATGGGCCCGGCATTCCCGTCGACCAGTTGGAAAAGGTCTTCGATCCCTTCTATCGCCTCGAGCAATCGAGGTCTCTGGAAACGGGCGGTTATGGGCTTGGGCTCTCAATCGCGAGGACAATCGTCCAATCCCATGGCGGCGATATCCAGCTGGTCAACCATAACAGCGCGGGTTTGCGCGCTGTTGTCACCATCCCACTGGATGAAAGCGAACTAATCGAAGGAGAAACAGATGAAACTGAAAACGCTCATTCCAACGTTGCTGGCCAGCTTGCCCGCCAGCATGGCGCGAGCTGATGGTCCAGGCTCCTGGACAGGTCACATATGGGGCGGAGGCTATGGCTTTATGGGCGGCTTCATGATGCTCGCCTTCTGGGGCGCCGTGATCGCATTGATCGTGTTTCTGGTACTCAGGCTGCGGGACAATGGCACCCGTCCCCCGGACTCGGACGCGCAGGAAGCGCTCCGGCGCCGCTTTGCGAATGGGGAAATCGACGAAGAAGAGTTCCGTCACCGCAAAGCAACGCTCGACGAATAGACCCCGCCGCGGACGCCAAAGCCGTCCGACGCGACGCCCACCAACACTGGATAGGAAAGAACGCCATGTTCCCGGAAATTGGTCACTTCGCACTGGCCCTCGCGCTGGCGCTTGCGCTCGTTCAAAGCGTTCTGCCGATTGCAGGTGCATCGCGTGGAAACGCCGTCTGGATGAAATCCGCCCAGGCGACGGCAATAGGACAAGTGCTGTTTGTGGCCATAGCCTTCGCAGCGCTGATGCAGGCCTTCATCGCCAGCGACTTCACCGTCAGGAACGTCGTCGAGAATTCCCATTCGCTCAAGCCGATGCTCTACAAGGTGGCCGGGACCTGGGGCAGCCATGAGGGTTCGCTGCTGCTCTGGATCCTGATACTCGCGGTGTTCGGCGCGGGCGTCGCCTGGTTCGGATCGAACATCCCCGCCGAGACCAAGGCGCGCACCTTGTCGGTGCAGGCGTGGATCAGCGTCGGCTTCCTGTCCTTCCTGCTGCTGACGTCGAACCCCTTCGAGCGGGTGTTTCCGCCGCCGCTCGACGGCAATGACCTCAACCCGTTGCTTCAGGACATGGGTCTCGCCATGCACCCGCCGCTTTTGTATTTCGGGTATGTCGGCTTCTCCATCGTATTTTCCTTTGCCGTTGCGGCTCTTCTGGAAGGGCGCGTCGATCCAGCCTGGGCCAGATGGGTCCGCCCGTGGACATTGGCCGCGTGGGTCAGCCTTACGGCAGGTATCGCTCTTGGATCTTGGTGGGCCTATTATGAACTGGGCTGGGGCGGCTGGTGGTTCTGGGACCCGGTCGAGAACGTGAGCTTCATGCCCTGGCTTCTGGGCACGGCGCTGCTGCATTCCGCCATCGTCACCGAAAAGCGCGACGCGTTCAAAAGCTGGACCATCCTGCTTGCCATCCTGACTTTCTCGCTTTCACTTCTCGGCACGTTCATCGTCCGATCCGGCCTGCTTACCTCCGTGCATGCCTTCGCCGTCGATCCAGAGCGCGGGCTTTACATTCTGGGTCTGCTGGCCGTGTCCATCGGTGGGTCGCTGGCGCTCTACGCCTGGCGGGCGCCCGAAATGGAGCCGGGTGGTCTGTTTCGCCCGATCAGCCGCGAAACCGGGCTGCTCGTGAACAACCTCATTCTGGCCGCCGCTACGGGAACGGTCCTGTTCGGGACGCTTTATCCGCTGATCCTCGAAGCTGTCACCGGGGACAAGATCTCGGTGGGTCCACCTTTCTTCAACGCGGCCTTCATTCCGATGATGCTGGCGCTGGTCGTGTTCATGGGTCTTGGTCCATTCCTGCCGTGGAAGCGGGCTGATATCGCCGGTTTGCTCGATCGCATTCGGTTCGTGGCCGTGCTGGCGGTCATTGCAGCCTCGGCCGCATGGTATCTTCTGAACGGTGGGCCGATCATGGCCTATCTTGCCATCCTTGGCGCAGCGTGGCTGCTTTTTGCGACCCTACGGGAATGGGCGCTACGCATCCGTCTGTTCGAGGTTTCCCTTGCGGAGAGCGCGAGACGCGCGCGCAACCTGCCACGCGCCTCTCACGGTATGACGCTTGCCCATGCCGGCGTCGCTGTGTTGATGATGGGGATGATCGGCTCGACCGGATGGAAAAGTGAGGAGATCGTCTTTGCCGGCCCCGGGACCGAAGTCACGATCGCCGGGTTCGACATCACCTTCGAAGGGGCCGCAAAGGTTCAAGGGCCGAACTACATCGCGGATCGCGGCACCCTTGTGGTGCGTCGGGATGGCGAACTGGTCACGACACTATTCCCGGAACGGCGGTATTACCCGGTCGCGGAAAGTCAGACGACGGAGTCGGCCATCCGGTCCACATTGGCGGGTGATCTCTATACGTCGATTGCAACGCCGGCCTCCGATCAAGTGAACAACGCCGGAGCCTGGACCCTTCGGATCCTCTATGAACCGCTCGTCAACCTGATCTGGATCGGCTCGATCTTGCTGGTGATCGGTGGCTGTTTGTCCTTGTCGGATCGCCGTTTGAGGGTCGGGGCGCCGCGCCGCGCCAAACAGCCAGCCAGCGATGCTGTTCCTGCGGAGTAGGAGAGAAGATGAAACGTCTCACTGCCGGGCTGCCGTTTATTGCGGCGGTCATATTCGGGGGGTTTTTTCTCTGGGGGCTCAATCCCGACCGGGATCCCAATGAGATCCCTTCCGTCCTGATCTCGCAACCGGCCCCGGCGTTCGATCTCGATCCCGTGCCGGGGTTGGAGACACCCGGCCTGGCCCGAAGCGATCTTGTCGGCAACGAACGACCGGTCGTGGTCAATGTCTTTGCGTCCTGGTGCGTGCCCTGCCGCGCGGAACATGCCGTGTTGACACGCTTTGTCGAACGCGGGGGCATGCGGTTGTTCGGCATCAACTACAAAGACAAACCAGAGGATGCCGTGAAGTGGCTCAATGACCTCGGCAATCCCTACGAGCGGATCGGGTCCGACCTGTCGGGCCGCACCGGGATCGAATGGGGCCTGTCAGGCGTGCCGGAAACCTTCATCGTCGATGGCGGTGGTACCGTTTTGTTTCGCTATGTCGGGCCGGTCGTCGGTCCGGACGCCGTCGAACGGTTCACGCAAGCCCTGAAGCAAGCAGGCGCACTGCCAAATGGAGCAGCATTATGAGACAGTTGATTTTCGCGTTTTGCATCGGGCTCTTTCCCTTTGCCGCCAATGCGGTCGAACCGGACGAAATGCTGAGCGACCCGGTATTGGAACAGCGTGCGCGGGAGATTTCCAAGGATCTACGATGCGTCGTCTGTCAAAACCAGGACATCGACAGCTCGAACGCGGGTGTGGCGCGGGACTTGCGTCTGCTCGTACGCGAGCGACTGGTCACCGGAGACGCTGACACCGAGGTGATCGAATACATTCGGGCGCGGTACGGGGATTACGTGCTGCTGAAGCCGCCTCTGGAGCCTGCGACCTACGCGCTTTGGTTTGCGCCGATCGCTTTCGTCCTCATCGGGGTTTTCGTTGGTGGTGGGGTACTGATGAGTCGGCGAAAGCAAGAGGCATTTGAAGATTTGGGCTCGGAGGATGAAAACACCGTGTCCGAAATTCTCAGACGAAACGAAGCGGGGGATGCGTCATGATCTGGGGTATTTTCGGTCTTCTGACGCTGCTCGCAGTCGGAATTGTCCTCTACCCGCTGCTGCTGTCCAAATCGAACACTCTCACCAGAGGAGATGCGGTACCGGCGATCCTTGCCGATCAGATGCGGGAAATTCAACGAGACATGGACCGCGGTTTGATTTCTGAACAGGAAGCTCAAGCAGCCAGACTCGAGATCAAAAAACGGATCCTCGCGACGACCCGCAATTCGGGAGAAAAAACCGGATCATCCCGCAATGGCGGCAGAGTCACTCTCGTTGTCGCGGCGGTCCTCGCGCCGGTTATTGCCGCGGGCTACTATCTGACAATGGGATCGCCTGAGGTGCCTTCAATGGCCTTCGCTGCCCGTGCAGAGGAGCGCGCACAGACTGATGAAGTGACGGCGCTTGCAATACAACTTCGCGAAAGGCTTGTATCCGATCCGACCGGCGGCCCCAGCGAAGGGTGGATGCTGTTGGGCCAGACCTATCAGCGCATGGGCAGAACAGTTGATGCTGTCGAAGCATTTGAAGTTGTCGCCAAACGGGAGGATGCCACCTCCGCGACATTCTCTATGCTGGCGGAGGCTGTCGCGGTTGCCAATGATGGCGTTGTTATTCCACGGGCGAAATTGGCCATTGATCGCGCTTTGGAACTTGACCCATCCAATCCTGCGGCAACCTATTTCGAGTCTCTCTACCATCTTCAAAAAGAAGAGACGCGTAAGGCCTACGATCTGCTCGTTTCCCGGCTGAACCAGGAAAAGACGTTCGTGCCCTGGATGGAAACATACGTTTTGCAGATCAACCGGATTGCAGCGGCCGCCGACCTCCCGGTCGTCGATCTACCCAGCGGGCCGACATCACAACCCGGCCCGAGTGCGGCAGATGTTGCGGCGGCGTCAGAGATGAATGACGCGGACCGCGCGGAGTTCATCCGCTCGATGGTCTCGCGGCTGGCTGGGCGTCTTGAGGATGAACCGGAAGATCTGGATGGTTGGATGCGGCTGGCAAACGCCTATACCGTCCTTCAGGAGCAGGATCGCGCCATTGAGGCCTACCGTAAGGCTGAAGCGCTGTTGGAGCAGCAGCCCGCCAATGATCCTCGGCGTGCGGCGGTCCGCGCTGCGCTCGAGCGGCTCGGCGGCTGACTGCTGGTCGGTGTCCCGCCCGGGCAGATCACTCCTGTCCGGCAACCTTTGCGGAAACATCTCGACCGCTGGCTTGCGCCAAGGCGTCCATCACGTCTTCGGTCGTAAGCAATTCGGACAGCACAATGCCGTTTGGTGCCGACGGTCCATAGACGGCATTGAAAGGGATGCCATATCTGCCGAAACTCTCAAGGTAACGGGAAATGCGCGCGTCCGGGCGTGTCCAATCTGCCTGCATCGGCGTGACGCCTGGCCCGTCCAGCGTACTGCGGACCGGCTCCCGGTCGATAACAAGTGTCTTGTTCGCTTTGCAAGTCAGGCACCAGTCAGCTGTTACATCGACAAAGACGACCTCTCCTGCGGACACGCGTTTCGCTATGTCCGAACGGTCAAATGCGACCCAAGCCAACGCCGATTGCGACCCTGCACGGGCAGGCGCTGATTGCTGCAGGAGAGGACCCGCGGCAAGAGCCAGAACAAGACTGGCCGTGGCAATAGACCATCTGAATTGGGACTGCACATTCGGGAGGGACAAGATCAGAACGGCGAGACCGGAAGACGCCGCGACCGCGATGACGGAGGCCAGCCCGGCGACACCGTCGAGCACCCAGAACAGCCAAACGGCGGTTGCAAGCAGCAAGATCCCCATCAAGCTCTTGACGATCAGCATCCACCGGCCAGGTTTGGGCATGAACGCGACCAGACGCGGGAACGCGGCGATGACGAGATAGGGCAGGGCGAGGCCGAGCCCGAGGCTCGTAAAGACGATGAGAATGTCCACGCCACGCCCGGCCAAAGCAAAGGCCACCGCGGTGCCGAGGAACGGTGCCGAACAAGGCGTCGCCATGACGGCACCGAACATGCCGGTGAAAAAGTCGGCGGAATATCCGCTCCGCCCTCCGGTATCTGCAAGCCTTGTCTGCATGCCTTGTGGAAGGGCGAACTCGAACGCTCCGAACAGATTTGCCGAAAAGACGAGCAGGGCTGCGATCATCACCGCAAGAAATAGCGGACTTTGAAATTGCAGCCCCCACCCGACGCTGAGCCCTGCCGTCTGGAGCGCCCAAAGGATGAGCGCCAGACCCCACATGAACGTCATGATGCCAGCGGCGGCTGCGACGAAACCGAACCGGACACGGGTTGTGTCGTGATCTGTGTGTTTGAGCACAGACGACACCTTGATGGACAGCACCGGCAGCACGCAGGGCATCACGTTCAGGATCAATCCACCCAGCAGCGCGATCACGGCAATCCAGAGCAGTTCCATCATGTCCGGTGTCGTGGCGGCCAGTTCGAAGGGCGGTGCCGTACGTCGCGCCACGCGATCCGCAATCACGGTGAAGGCCCGGTTCTCGCCATCGGTGACGGTAATCGACGGCGCCACCGTCACATCCGTATTCGACGAGAGGATCGGCAAGCGCGCCCAAAGCAAATGATCCTCTTCTCCCAAACGTATATCGGGTTTGCCAAGCGCAACACCGATACCCAGTTCGGGAAACACATCCGGCGACTGGAGTGGTTCATCGACGCGCAGATTGACGATCAACTCCGTGAGGTCTTCGTCGATGAAGGCATTTGCCTCGCTGACGCCACCCGCCTCGGCTCCTTCGGGGACGCGCTCGGAAAACGTGCCAATCAGCCCAGCCGCAGTGCTGTCGATGCCGTTGCCGCGTCCGAGGCGAAGTGACAGGTCGAACTCTTCCGGGACACAGACATTGGAGCACACCAGCAGTTTGACTTGCGCGGAAAGAGTCACAGGTGCGCCGGGATCTTTGAGCGTTATGCGCAGCGGAAAGACGACTTCACCCGCATAACCAAAATTTTCGATGCCGAAGGCGGTGAAGCGTGTCGGGGAAGGCCACATGAATTCGACATCTGCGACGTTTTCGGAACCGCTCCATTCGACCGAAGGCGGTATTCCCACCTCTCCTGGCGACCGCCAATAGGTCTTCCAGTTTTCGTTCAGTTGGAGATGAAGTCCGGCGGAAAGAGTCTGCGTGTTCTTGGAAACACCGTCCTGTGCCGTGATGAGATGCGCCTTCAGCGGAGAGCTTTGATACGCGGCTGATGTCTCCGCCGAGCCACTGCCAGAGGAAAGCGCCAGGATCAGTGCGGGCAAAATCAGAACCCGGCGCAGTGTCGACAGGGTTTTCGCCAAGGATCCGCTTCCTTCCCTTAAAGCCGGCTCGGGTTGAATCTGCACCCGGAACTTTGTCTCAAAGACCGCCGACGGCAAAGCCTTGTCGACCATCAGAACAAACAACACGCGCTACGTCGGCAGAGGACGAGGATATCAACCGACACCCGTCGGGGAGGATGATCGATGCCTGCTTGGTGGAAACGATGACCTCCCGCTCGGGACAGTCTTCAAGACTTGCGGCGCATCCGCCAAGCGTTGTAATCGTCAGCAACCATGCGCTTGCTCGCATTTTCCCGCGCAAATTATCGCCTGTTGCGTGCAACCACGGGAATCGCAGAAGGCACGGACACGGGTGTTTCTTCGATACTGCCTTTCTCTTCGTTCGAATGGCACGACTTTCCCATAAATTTGTGCATCACGAGATGCGCCCCAACGCAAAGCAGCAGTGGCGCGAAAGCGGCTGCATTGCTCCACATACCCGCGAGTGTGCCGCCAGCAAGAAAAAAACCGGCGACAGGTAAGAGCATCACAATGCAACACGCCATCATTCCGTAATGCATGAGCCTGTCTGCGGTTGGCTTGTTCTTATGGTTCTGGTGGTCCATGTCGCCCTCTTGGCTGCTTATCTGCCGCCATTTGCGACCCTCCAGGGGGGCAAGGTCAAGGATACAAATGGATACACTTCTCGCGGCCTTGTCAGGTTGCCAGATGCCGGGTCTCGCGTAAAAGACGTGTGACAAAACCGAGGCTAGGAGTGTGTCATGACGTCTTTGCGGAATAACAAGATTAACCGACGACGCCTATTGGGTTTGGCGGCGGTTGCTTTGGCCGCCCCAAGCGTGGTTCGGGCCGAAGTCATTCGCCGCAATATCTCTTCTTTCCGAGTTCACGAGTGGCAAGACCATTTCGATACGCTTGGAAAGGGTATCATTATCTCGGACACGGAAACACGGGCTCTGCAGCATTGGACAGCAGATGGGTCAATGCGGATCTATCCGACATCCGTTCCTCTGACCGCTGAACTCACAAAACGCGGTTATACCGAAGTCGTGGAAAAGCGCAAAAACCCCAGCTGGGCGCCGACGCCCTCCATGCGGGAACGCAATCCAGAATGGCCGGCACGTGTCGAGGGAGGCGATCCTGCCAACCCTCTGGGTACCCGCGCATTGTATCTGTCCTGGCAATACTACCGTATCCACGGAACACAGGACACGCGAAAGATCGGTCGTCGGTCGTCAAATGGCTGCATCGGTTTGTTCAACGAACAGGTTGAAGAGCTTTACGAGCGGGTGCCCGTCGGCACTCAAGTCAAACTCATCTGACCCAAGAGACAAGGCGGAAGATACAGGCATGGACAAATTGACTGCGCTGATTGGTGCCGTTTTTGTTATCGGCGGGAGCGTTGCCGCTTGGCAGTTCATTGGTACGCAGGACACAGCAGTAGGCCACTCGATGACCCCACCTGACACGAGTGAGATCGCGCAAGGCGACCCCATCGTCCAGGTCAAGCTGCCTTCCGAGCTCTCAACGCAAGCAGCGATCGGCAAAAACATATTCGAGACCAAGTGTTCTGAGTGTCACGGCGAAAACGCTGCTGGACGCAACGATATTGCGCCGCCTTTGGTGCACAAGATTTACGAACCCGGCCACCATTCCGATATGGCCTTTGTTCTGGCCGCTCAGAACGGCGTGCGTGCGCATCATTGGAAATTCGGTAATATGCCCAAGATCGAGTGGCTGACCCAAGGAGACGTCAAGATGGTGGCTGCCTATGTCAGAGAACTACAGCGGGCCAACGGGATCAACTGATGCGTTGGTCGAAGACGAACAGATGGATCCTGTCGATCGTTTTTGGCCTGTTCCTTGTGGTTCTCGGTGTCCCTGAGGCACCAGCGTTCCATGGTGAATCGTCTTTGGCGCAAGAATCACACAGTCATGAAAATGTGGGGCCATCTACGAGCGAGGCCTCTGGTCACTGTCATCCGGGACTCGACTGTTCTGTTCCGGCAGCGTTGTTGTTCCCAGCAACGGTGGTTTACGAGCCTCATTTTATGAACGCCGTCATGCAAGACGGCGCGACCCAACGAACCGAAGTGCGCCCCGACAGCGATCCTCCACCCCCACGGAAGTGGGTCTGATTTCACACCCCTCTTAGAGCAGACCCATTAAAGGATCGAAGACATGAAAAAGACGACTATCGCAGCGGCAGTGTTGATTGCAGGAACCGCGGTTGCGGCATTTGCGCATAGCGGTGCCACGGGCATCGTAAAGGAACGCATGGATGCCATGGCCGCCATGGGAAAGGCAGTCAAAACCGTAGCCCCGATGATGCGGGGTGAAACGGCCTATGACGCAGAAACAGTGGGCGATGCAGCGCGCCTGTTCCAGCAGCACGCCGGCGAGAGCATGACAAAGCTGTTCCCGGAGGGCACGGGGGGCATGCCCTCGGAAGCCAAAGACGAGGTGTGGACCGATTGGGACCGCTTCGCAGCATTGGCAAGTCAGCTGGAGGAATACTCTGAGGGCCTGGAACGCGCAGCCGACAATGGATTGGGCGGCATGGGTGGCAATACCTCCACGGATGGCGCCTCGATGATGGGCGGCGGATCCATGATGGGAAGCGATACAACCATGATGGGCGGGAGCGCGATGATGGGCAGAGGCGGCATGATGGATGCCGCCGCCATTTCCGAAATGCCCGCCGACGCGGCATTCGCGATGACGACCCAGGTCTGTTCCGCATGCCATGAACGCTTCCGGGCGGAAGAAGACTAACCATGCGCCGGTTTTTGACACTCGTCAGCGGGGTCGCCGTGCTTGGCACGGCCGGCCTCGGCGCTGTTATTGCATGGCCTGTCGGCAGTGCAGTGACTCCGATTGCAACAGAGGGCAATGTCGACCGGGGCGCATATTTGGCGCGCGCCAGTGGGTGCATTGCCTGTCATACCAATTTTGAAGCGGGCGGCGCACCACTTGCCGGAGGGGCGCCGCTCGAAACCCCGTTCGGAACGTTCTATCCGCCCAACCTGACGACAGACCCCGAACATGGCATGGGCGAATGGACGGCAGAACAGTTCGCAAAAGCCGTGCGGCAGGGTATCGGCCCCGATGGAACGCCCTACTATCCGTCTTTCCCGTATACCTTCTATGCGGATTTTTCCGACCAGGATATCGCTGACCTATGGGCAGCATTTCAAACCGTGCCACCCGTAGACGAGCCCGCGCCGGTGAACGATGTCGAATTCCCATTCGACCAACGGTGGGGGCTGAAGCTCTGGCGAGCGGCGTTCTTCTACGATCCGGATACCGAACCGGTTGAAGGGCGAAGCGGCCCATGGAATCGCGGACGGGAATTGGTGCGCGGTGCGGCACATTGCGGAGCCTGCCATACGCCGCGCAATCTTGCGGGAGGCCGCGATATCGGTGCTTCCTTTGCAGGCAACGCCCAGCTTCCCGGTGGCAGCAAGGCACCCGCGATACGGCCAAAAGACCTGGCCAAAAATGACTGGACGGTTTCAAACCTCGCTTATGCGCTCCAGACCGGCATCACCCCTTCGGGCGATGCTTTCGGCGGCAGCATGGCGGAAGTCGTTCGCGAGGGAACTCAGTTTCTGACACCTGCCGATCGCGAAGCGATGGCGCTTTTCCTGCTGAACAAGGACACGGTCGAGGCGGAGAACTCCGCTTCGAACTAACATCACGCGGGGGCGACACGCCCTCGCTTTCTCGAGGATCGAAATGAAACAAACACGTCGGGATTTCTTGCGCCATACAACACTGGCGGCCTGCGCCGTGGCCATCCCACGGTCGGCTTATCCCGCAACCCCGTTCGAGGACGTGGTTGCCAAGGTTGCACGTCGACAGCTTCTTCCGGACACCTACCCGCAAACAGAGATCTGGGGCTATGACGGCCTTGTTCCGGCCCCGGAAATCCGGGTTGCACAAGGTGATCGGGTGCGTCGCAGGTTCCGCAACGAGGTTCCGGACCCCAGTTCGGTTCACTGGCACGGAATCCGGATCGACAACGCGATGGATGGCGTTTCAGGGCTGACCCAGAAGGCCGTGGCGACGGGGGCAACCTTTGACTACGACTTCGTCGTACCGGACGCCGGCACTTATTGGTACCACGCGCATAATCGCTCATACGAGCAAGTCGCGCGTGGTCTGCGCGGTGCCTTGATCGTCGAAGAGGTCGATGGACCGGACATCGACCGCGAGGAAGTCATCGTTCTGGAGGACTGGTTGCTCGACCCTGAGAGCGGGCAGCTGTTCGACAATTTCGAACAGCCCATGATGATGAGCCACGGTGGACGCATCGGCAACTTTATCACGACCAATGGGCGCTATGACCTGACCTTGCCTGCGAAGCGCAACGAACGCATTCGCTTGCGGATCATCAACGCAGCAAGCGCGCGAATTTTCCCGCTGACGCTCTCGGGGTTGAGTGGCTGGACGGTGGCCGTCGATGGAATGCCGATCGGCCAACCCCAGCAGATTGACGGCGAGTTGATCCTCAGCCCGGCACAGCGCGTCGACTTAATTGTCGATGTGACCGAAGACGAAGGCGGCGTGGCCCAATTGCTTCGCATCGGCGATGATGATCAACTGACCCCGCTCGTGAGTTTTCCTGTCGACGGCACAGCCAGTTCAGTACCAAGAGGCAAGCCACTGCCGTTGCCGCCGAACCCTGGGGCACACGCCCCGGACCTTGCCGATGCGCGTGATTTGCGGCTGGTCATGTCCGGCGGTGCGATGGGGCGGATGCAGTCTGCGCTGCTCGGCAGGGAACGTCTTGGATTCCGTCAGCTTGCCCAAGCGGGCAAGTTCTGGGCCCTGAATGATGTCGCCGATATGACCGACACGCCACTGGCCGATCTATCCCTGAACGAGCCGGTGCGCTTGAAGATCGAGAACCAGACCGTGTTCCCACATGCGATGCACCTGCACGGGATGCATTTCCGCGAGCTGCGTCCCGACGGCGCGTTCGGGCCGATGCGGGACACAATCCTATTGGCTGGCAACGTGTCCCGGGAGATCGCCTTTACGGCAGACAATCCCGGAAAGTGGCTGTTCCATTGCCACATGCTCAGCCACGCCGCGTCCGGCATGACAACCTGGATACGGGTCACATGAGGTATCTTGTTTGGTCCGTTCCGATCACTGTCGTCGCAGCCGCCTTCACGTATTGGCTCTCGACCAGTGCATCCTCGGATGTCGGCAGCGCGTCCAAGGCGGAGAGCTACGACATCGAAGAAGGCGCGTTGCTCTACGCAGACAACTGCGCGTCTTGTCATGGCGCGGATCTGGAAGGCCAGCCGGAATGGCGAACTTCCGGCGCGGATGGGCGCCTGCCAGCGCCACCGCATGATGAGACGGGTCACACCTGGCATCATCCTGACAGCCTGCTCTTCGATTACACAAAACTGGGGGGTGCGGCGCTGCTGGCGCGTCAGGGCGTCGAATACGACAGCGGAATGCCGGGTTTCGCAGACATTCTGACCGACCAGGAAATCCACAACATCCTGGCCTACATCCGGTCCACCTGGCCAGACCGCGTTCGCGAAGTCCAGGCCGCGCGAACAGAAGCCGACGAACAACGGGGAGAGAACTAAAATGCGTTTCAGACAAGCCTTCACGACGGTCGCGATAGCTGCCTTGCTTCCGCTACCGGTACTCGCCGACGAACTGTCAGAGTCCCGGGTCAAGGAAATTGTGCTCGAAGCAATCCGCGAGAACCCGGAGATTGTCATGGAGGCCGTCGCCATCCTTGAACAAAGGCAGGCGCAAGCGCAGGAGCTCAGTCAGGCCGAAGTTCTGAATGACCAGCGCGATCTGATCGAGAACGATCCGAATGCACCGGTTCTTGGCAACGCCGAAGGGGACGTCACCATCGTGGAATTCTTTGACTACAATTGTCCCTATTGTCGGCGGGTCAAACCCGAGATTCTTGCCTTGATGGACGCCGATCCCGACATTCGGCTGGTTTATCGCGAATGGCCCATTCTCGGAGACGGATCGGTCTTTGCCGCAAAAGCGGCCTTGGCAGCGCGCAAACAGGACAAGTATGAAGAGTTCCACTGGGCCATGATGGGCCTGCAAGGCCGCGCCGAAGAGGACTCCGTGCTGCGCGTGGCCAGGGAGATCGGCCTGGATATCGCGCAGTTGCGCAAGGACATGGAGGCCCCCGAGGTCGAAGAGCACATTGCGACCTCCATGCAACTGACTCAAGCTCTGGGAGTCAACGGCACGCCGTCTTTCGTGATCGGGGATGCGCTGGTCCCGGGCTTCGTCGAAAAGGCGCAGCTTGCCGACCTGGTCGAGGAAGCCCGCAAAGACGAAGACTGAAAGTTCCTGCCCGGACCGCCCCTGGGTGGTCCGGGCACTGCATCAAGCGGCCGCAGGTTCCACGTCATAGCCCGCATCCCGAATGATCGCTTGGACCTGATCGGCTGGTAACACGCTGTCGACACGCACTTGTCGGGCAGAAAGGTCACATTCTACGCCTGCATTCGGATCTGCGGTTTTCACTGCGCTTTCGATTGCTGCGGTGCAATGCCCACAGCTCATGTCCGGAACGCTGAACTTCATCGGAACCACTCCTTGATCTGATTTCTGCCGGTGACATGGGGCTTCCCCGCGCTGGAAGGTCAAGAGAAGAAATTTATTTGGCGCCCTCCCATTGACCCTCCAGTTACTGGAAGCCCTACATTCCACCTCGAATGGAAAAACAGGTGAAACATATGCCCGAACCCAAACAGATCAGCCTGCCGATCGAAGGCATGTCATGCGCGTCCTGTGTCGGCAGGGTCGATCGCGCATTGAATGCAATCGACGGCGTAGAGGATGTGTCGGTGAATCTTGCATCCGAAACCGCGCGTATGAGCGTGGACGCGCTCAAGCGCGTTCCGGAAGTCATCGAAACTCTCCGCGAGCTGGGCTACCCTGCGCGGACGGTCAGGGCCGAACTCACGATTGCGGCCATGTCCTGTGCCTCTTGTGTCGGGCGGGTCGGCAAGGCGCTTGCCGCGGTGCCCGGGGTGGTCGAGGTGAACGTCAACCTCGCCTCCGAGACGGCGACGGTGGTTTACGTCGAAGGTCTTGTCACGACATCCGATCTGATCGATGCAAGCGGCGCGGCAGGGTATCCGGCCACCGTGGCAACGGCCCAAGCCGGTGACGACAGGGTTGCGCGCAAGGAGGAAGAGGCTCTGGCGCTTGCCAAACGGGTCACCTTTGCAGCCATCCTCGCCTTGCCGGTCTTTTTGATCGAGATGGGTGGCCACGTCATTCCGGCCGTTCATATGCTTATCGAGACCACGATTGGTCAGCAGACGAGTTGGCTTCTTCAATTCGTTCTCACGACAATCGTTCTCTTCGGCCCGGGCCGGACGTTTTACACCAAGGGTTTCCCGGCCCTATTCCGGGGCGCGCCCGACATGAACAGCCTCGTCGCGGTCGGCACCGGGGCGGCTTACTTCTATTCCGTAGTTGCGACATTCGTACCATCGGCCTTGCCTGACACGCTGCGCTCTGTCTACTTCGAGGCGGCAGCGGTCATCGTCGTCCTCATCTTGCTGGGGCGTTTTCTTGAAGCGCGCGCTAAGGGGAGAACGGGCGCGGCCATCCAGAAGCTGCTGGGGCTTCAGGCGCGGACCGCACGCGTGATGCGGGACGGTGAAAGCATAGAGATCGAGATCGATGCGCTAGTTCAGGGTGACATCGTCATCGTGCGCCCTGGTGAACGCATCGCGGTTGATGGCGAGGTCATCGAGGGGACCAGCCGCGTCGACGAAAGCATGCTGACAGGCGAGCCGATTCCCGCTGAAAAAAGTGCCGGAGATCCGGTGACCGGCGGGACGGTCAATGGTGCCGGAAGTCTGCAATTCCGCGCCACGCGGGTCGGCGCCGACACAACCCTGGCGCAAATTATTCGCATGGTCGAAGAGGCCCAGGGCGCCAAGCTGCCGATCCAGGGATTGGTCGACCGGATCACGCTTTGGTTCGTACCTGCCGTCATGGCGATCGCGGCGGCGACCGTGCTGGTCTGGCTGGTTTTCGGGCCTGATCCGGCCCTGACAATGGCGCTGATCGCCGGTGTGTCGGTGCTGATCATCGCGTGCCCCTGCGCGATGGGGCTTGCGACGCCGACCTCGATCATGGTCGGGACGGGACGTGCTGCGGAAATGGGTGTCCTGTTCCGCAAGGGCGACGCCTTGCAGCAACTTGATTCCGTTGATGTGGTCGCCCTCGACAAAACAGGCACGGTGACCGAGGGGCGACCCGCACTGACTGACCTGGTGCTGGCCGAAGGGTTCGATCGTTCAACAACGCTCTCGAAGATCACCGCCGTGGAGTCGCTCTCCGAGCATCCTGTCGCGGACGCCATCGTCCGTGCCGCGCGGGCCGAGGGCGCACCTCTTGCGGGGGCCGAAGGCTTTCAATCGGTCACAGGTTACGGCGTGCGCGCCGTGGTCGAAGACGTGGAGGTGTTGGTTGGGGCCGACCGCTACATGGCGCGCGAAGGCATTGACGTCTCGGCATTGACTCCAGAGGAAACGAAGATCGCAAGCAAGGGTCGCACGGCGCTTTACGCTGCCATAGATGGACGTGTCGCCGCCGTGATCGGCGTCGCCGATCCGGTCAAACCGGCAAGCCGCGCAGCCATCGCAGCGCTGCACGAGAAGGGTCTTGCGGTTGCGATGATCACAGGGGACAAACGCGAAACCGCCGAAGCCATCGCCCGCGAAACCGGCATCGACCATGTCGTTGCCGGCGTTCTGCCAGACGGCAAGGTCGCGGCGCTTGACGGTTTGCGCGAAGGGAACAAGCGCATCGCCTTTGTCGGCGACGGGATCAATGACGCCCCGGCGCTGGCGCATGCCGATGTGGGTATCGCCATTGGCACCGGCACTGATGTGGCCATCGAGTCCGCGGATGTCGTCCTGATGTCCGGCGATTTGCGCGGCGTGGTGAATGCCTTCGAAGTGTCGCGGCGAACCATGCGAAACATCCGGCAGAACCTGTTCTGGGCCTTTGCTTACAATGTCGCGCTGATTCCGGTCGCCGCCGGGGTGCTTTATCCGGCCTTTGGGCTGCTCCTGTCACCAATTCTCGCGGCGGGCGCGATGGCGTTGTCGTCGGTGTTCGTTCTAACCAATGCCCTGCGCCTGCGAGGTATCGCGCCGGCGATGGACGAGCAGCGCGCAATCCCGGCAGAGCTGGCAGCTGTCACTCCTGCTCCAGCAGAATAACGGAGGTTCGACATGAACATCGGAGACGTTTCCCGACAATCGGGTGTGCCCCCAAAAACAATCCGCTACTACGAGGAAATCGGGCTGATCCGCCCGAACCGAAGTGAGAACGGCTATCGCGCATTCACCGAGAACCACGTTCACAAGCTGGCGTTTCTCGGTCGAGCACGGGCCTTGGGGTTCACCATCGAAGATTGCAGGACGCTTCTGGCTCTCTACGAGGATGAAAACCGCGAAAGCATGCAGGTGAAGGCGGTGGCGGAAGAGCATCTTCGCCAGATTGAGGAGAAGATAGAGAAGCTGCAATCCATGAGAACGACGCTTACCGATCTTGTGGAGAAATGTGCCGGGGATCATCGTCCGGATTGCCCGATCCTCGCAGATCTCTCACCTGTACAATTGTCCGAATAAACGGGGCCGGTTCGGCGCGTTTCAGAACCAGATTGCGCGGACCGGCATCCAGATACCCATGAAGATCATCATCAGGTTTTCGGTCAGCGAGATGAATCCCAGCGGCACGGAACTGTCCCCGCCGACGCAGGCGCATTTCAACTCTCGTTTTTCAATGTAGACAGCCTTGAACACGCTGACAGCGCCGACCGTGCCGATGAACAAGGCGACAGGCGCCGAGAGCCACAGCAGCGCACCGGCAGTCATCAGGATACCTGCCCACGCTTCGCCGAACGGGTAGACCTTGCCGTAACGCACCCATTTGCGCGCCAGCAGATCGTAGTTGAGGAACATCGTCGAAAACCCTTCGACATCCTGCAATTTCTGGATCGCGAGAATGGTCATGGACAGCGAAATGAACCATTCGAACCCGCGCAAGGTAAAGACCGACCCGTACTGGTGCCAAGACAGGCCCAGTGCCAATAGCGCGGCGACGGAAAAGATCGCGATGACCGGCTGGTAGGTCGTGTCGCTTTGCTCTTCCTTGGGCGGGTCAATGTCGAAAAACACCCTGAGATCATCGTAGCCGCCGATCCGTTCGCCGCCGATGAAGGTCTGCGGCGTCGTCTCGACGCCATGCTTCTTCATGAAGGCATCGTTGTCTTCGCGGCTCTCAAGCGGATGGTCTTCCACCTCGAAGCCCTGCCGTTCCAGCAGGTCTTTCGATTTCAGACCGTAGGGGCAGACATGGCCCGGCATGACCATGCGATAAAGCTGCGCGGATTTACTGTCTGTGTCCCGGGGCATATGCTTTCCTCCTTATCCGGCGCAGGTGAATTGACCACGGAACCCGGCTTCGTAGTCGGGTTCCGCGCTGACGATCAGATCGGTCAGGTCACCGTCTGTCTCTACGATCTCGGCCGATAGCGGGCCTTGAGAAAACGCATTTTCGCCCTGCGCATCCAGGCGCACCAGGTCACCGCTGATCTTCATCGCGGCCCCAGTCCCTTCGCCGGTCTCACCGGTCACCAGCACGGCTGGACTGTCCGAGGTGTAGGCAAATCGGCAGTCTCCACCATTCGGGAACACCGCTGCGATTTCGTCTTCCGTCAGAAACTCGGGATCGATTTTTGACACGACCTCCGTTTGAAGCGCCTGTTGCGCATCCACGACCTGTACCGGCGTTCCGGTCGGCGTGGCCGATGCCTCACCGTTTGCGCCAATGTCAGCAATGAGGTAGCGCATTTCGGCGATTTCTTTATCTTGGGCATAGATGATGTCGTCTGCCAGCCCCCGGACGCGCGGGTCGGTGATCTCGGCACGAGTCGACGTCATGATGGCGATCGAGTGGTGCGGGATCATGGCGCGCATGTAGGACCTGTCCTGCACCGTAAATTGCCCGCGTACCAGCCAGAGGCTTGCCGCAAAGACAAGTATGGCGCCCCCGAAGATCGCGATGTTGACCTTGGTGTTCTGATACATGGACAACATGTAAGCCAACATGATCACGGCCATGGTCGCCCCCATCAGGATGGCCATGTAAAGGCGTGTCTCCGAAAAGAAGATATGGCCCCAAAGATAGGTGTTCAGGTACATCAGAACGAACATGACCACGGTCGATGTTCCGATCATCATAAAGAATCGTGAGTAGTGCATTTCCAGTCACCTTCTTGCAGTTCTCTGTAAAACAACAACATTCCAGCGCTGGAGAGTTCCAAAAGCGCGAATTTTCGTAGTTTCAAGGCAACAAAGGCGCGTCGTTTGCCCCGGTTCACGGCTTCTTTTCTTTGCCCCTGACGCGCACTGAATTTTCATGGGTCCGAGGAGATCGCGCCATGCAGAATTTCACGAGACGAGAATTGATTTGTGCCGGAGCGTTGGGTTGCTTGCTGCCGACAACTGGCTGGGCCCACAAAGTCAAATTGCCCGAACGGTTCGAACCGCAATTGATAAACACCCGTCGTGATGACTGGATGAACGGGGACATCCACGTCGTTCCCGACGATTTTTTCCTCTATTTCATGCTCGAGGACGGGATGGCGATCCGCTACGGGGTCGGGGTAGGGCGCAAAGGTTTGTACGAACCCGGAGAGTTCACGGTAGCGCGCAAGGCCAAATGGCCATGGTGGCGGCCAACGAACGCCATGATCCGGCGCGAGCCACATAAGTACGCGAAGTACAAGGATGGGCTGAAAGGCGGGCCAAACAACCCGCTTGGGGCCCGCGCGCTCTATCTCCATGATGATGAGGGACGCGATACCTATCTTCGCATTCACGGAACGAACGTCCCCGAGACAATTGGGTCGGCCGTGTCGAATGGATGCGCGCGATTGACGAATGAGCATGTGAAGGATCTGTACGATCGCGTTGAAATCGGCGCTCGCGTCTTTCTCTATCCCAAAGTGACAACGGCGTGAGGAGCGCTCTGTCGCCTTGAAGCTCCTCCACCGGAAATGGCACAAGCACAGCAGTTGGCGGAAGCCAGTCCATCATTCATGAGGTGACGGAATTGTCTTTGAGCCGGAGGTCTTTCCTTGGCGGTATGACCGCTGCGCTGGCTGGTACCCGCTTGCCGGCGGCGACATCCGAGTTGATCCTCGCACCCCAATCGATCAAGGTGCGCCTTGCTGGGTACAACGTGTCGATGTTGGGCTTCAACGGTGGTCTTCCGGGTCCTGAAATCAGAGTGCGACAGGGACAAACCGCCCGCATTACCCTCGACAACCGATTGGAGGAGGGCGCTCTTGTTCACTGGCATGGGTTGCGGGTTCCAAATCGGATGGATGGTGTCAACGTTCTCACTCAGGATGTGGTCATTCCGGGCGACTCGTTTCGTTATCAATTCGGCGTCCCGGATGCCGGCACGTTTTGGTATCACTCGCATTACCTGTCTTACGATCAGGTCAGCCGCGGCCTTTTCGGCGCCTTCATCGTCGAGGAGCAAAATGCGCCGGCTGTCGACCATGACATTGTTGTTCAGTTCTTCGATGTCTTGTTGGATCAGTCCGGACAGTACGACGAAGGGTTCAACCCGGCTCATTTCGCGACCGAGGGCCGTATCGGCAATACGGTCACGGCGCTTGTTTCCAATGGAACCAGCAAGAATGTGAGACAAGGCGACCGCCTGCGTTTGCGCCTGATAAATCCCTCTATCGACAGGGTTTACCGTGTCGGGCTGGACGGTCTGGCAGGCAAGATCGTTGCACTGGATGGTATGCCCCTGGCGCAGCCACAGACACTCGAACCCATCCTCCTAGCTCCGGGGCAAAGATGCGATGTGATTGGTGATGCGACCGGGCCTATTAGATTCGACGACAGCTTTGGAGAGCGGACGTTGAGCCTTGGCGAAATCGCTGTTTCCGGCTCTCGTGACCCTGCGAAAGTGCCCATCACCGCGTTGCCCGCCAACCGAATGCCCGCCCCGCAAGACCCCGGCCAAACCGCGGAGCTGGTGCTCCAGGGAGGTGCGGGAAGCGCGTCCCATAACGGCACTGGAACATGGGCGCTCAATGACGTATCTGGACTGCCTCGAACCCCTTTCCTATCCGTCGCGCAGGGGACGACCGTGCGCATTTCAATCCGCAACGAAACCGGGTTTCCACACGTCATGCATCTGCATGGCCACCATTTCTGGGAACTCGATGCGGCGGGGGAAGCCGGTCCATACCGGGACTCGACCTTACTGGATATCGGCGAGACGCGGGATATTCTCGTCGTCCTGGACAATCCGGGATCCTGGATGCTGCATTGCCACATGTTGAGCCACCAAGCCGACGGTATGGCAACGTGGATCAGAGTCGGCTGAGGGTCGAGACGGATACATACCGTTACAAATCTCTGAATGATAACAGGCCTTTTGCCGTCTACGTAACCTGACAAGCGAGAAACAGGTCCATCGATTGCCAACGGGAGCGTTCATTGACCCTGACACCAAAATCTCTCGGCATGACTGCGGCGGCAGGATCAGCCGCCTTGCTGTTAGGGGCCTTCGTTTTCCAGGCTCTTGGGTACGCGCCGTGCGCAATGTGCATCTGGCAACGCTACCCACACGCAATCGCCATTGGAATGGGCGCTCTGTTGCTCTTTGCTCTGCCGATTTTGCCAATCCTGATAATCGGTGCCCTGTCGGCACTCAGCACATCCGCGTTGGGAATGTTTCATACCGGTGTCGAGCGCGGCTGGTGGGAGGGACCGACTTCTTGCACGGGATCCGGCCTCGATGTTTCCCAAATGTCGGTATCGGAATTGCTGCCCTCTGCGAGTTCAAATGCGTCCACTCTTGTTCTGTGCAATGAGGTTGTCTGGGAATTTCTGACGTTGTCCATGGCCAGTTGGAACGCGATCCTAAGCGGTGTCCTTGCTTGCCTCTGGTTGGTCGCGATCGCAAGACATCAAAAGGGTCGATGGCATGGGGTCGCGGACGTTTCTTGAATCGTCTCGCATTCATCGAAAACAAACAAAGGGCTTCGCTTCATGGTTACAAGACGACACTTCCTTGCACTTTCCGGCTCGCTGTTTTCAGCTTCTCTGAGTTCGCCAGCATTCGCTAAGACCTGGCCGACAACAGCCGAAAAAGCAGCTTGGGATGCGCAGGTCACGCCCGCCAACTATGACCCGGCAACAACCAACCCATGGGGGCTGCATCCCAGGCTGCTGCCGCAACGCGTTTTGGCGAATGACGGTTTGCGCCCGGGTGACATTCACGTCGATGCGATCGCGCGCTATCTGTACCATATCGAGGAAGATGGCACCGCGATGCGCTACGGGGTCGCGATTGCCAAGGGCGATCTCTATGAACCCGGCACCTATACGATCCGCCGAAAGGTCGAATGGCCGCACTGGACGCCAACACAGTCAATGATCGAACGCGATCCGGAGGCTTACGAGCGGTTTGCCGACGGTATGGAGCCCGGCCCCAACAATGCCTTGGGCAGCAGGGCTTTGTATCTATTCGTCGGAGATCGGGATACGTACCTTCGAATTCACGGAACGCCGAGCCCTCGCAGCATTGGCGGCCGGGCCAGTTCGGGATGCGTGCGCATGGTGATGGCCCATATCAATGATCTCTATCCGAATGTCGCTGTCGGATCGACGGCGTTCCTTTACTCGGCCGAAGACAGCGTTACCGCTCGAAGCTGACCTATTCGTAGGACAGAGAATCTTTGGCTCACACGCCGAGTACCGCGTCGTGCAGGGACAACTTGCAACGAATTGTTGGACGAACACTCAAGGCCGCGTCGCAAGTGAATTTTCGAACTGTGCGATCGCTACGGATTTGTCGTCCTCATCGTTCTCGAACAGCTTTGTGGTTCGCACGCCCGGCAACTTGCCAAAATCCGCCATCAGGCGCTTTGGAAAAAATGTGCGTCCAATGGATTCAAATCCTGGTAATTGCCTTAGGATCGCAGAAGTACTGACGCTACAAAAGCCTGAAGCAGCCGGACCGTTTGCCAATGCAAGTTGCAAGGCGCGCTCCGCGACTTCGGGGGACACATCGATCTCTTGTATGACGACATGGTAGGTCTCCCGTGCATGAGCCCGTGCGTAAAAATCGGCCACTTGTGGAGTAATGCCATAAAGCACATCTCCCCGTTCCGGTACCGCGCTCAGCCGGACCGTTCCTGCCGGATCGAAGATAACGCGCTGCGACCCATTGATCATGACGCTGGTATGCGCACCCGCTCCGGACCTGTTATTGATCATAGTGTACAGCGTCAACGCGGCCGGTCCGTCGTGACTGTAGGATGCACTACTGATGACTTCGGCTGAAGCATCAGGGCGCATGTCGTTTCCTGCACCGCACCCCGCCAAAATCACCAAGGCAAGCACCAAGAAAATGCGGTTCAAAAAGAGCAACTTGCAGCCTCCTGCCATGGGTTGAATGACTGAATTTTCGGGAACATCAGGGCCTCTGCCACTCTCGACACCAACTCTTCCGAATTTCACTTCCACCGAAACATGGTTTCGGTGTCAGTTGGTACACGACTCCTCGACAGGTTTTTCTCTGGATATCGCATGTCTTAGATGAAGAGGAGCGTTCGCCCCGAATTGATTTGTCGCAGTTTGTAACAGACCCCGCCTTTGTGACCTCGCGATACAAAACACCGGCTCGCGTGGTATTCCGCATCTGCAGGTGCATCCCATATAGTGGGTATCGCAACACTGACACGAGGTGATCGAAATGAAACGCAACACTTTACTCGCTGCAATGACCCTGGCTGCAACCGCCTTTGGTGGCGCGGCCTTCGCGGATGCCAACCATGGGCACGGTGGGCAGCTTGGTGCCCAAGGTGGGGCAGGCATGATGCAAATGTTCGACACTGATGGAGACGGCACAACCACGCCGGAAGAAATGCGCACGCGGCTTCAGGCCAAGCTTTCCGAGTTTGACAGCGATGGGGATGGAAACCTCTCGATTACCGAGTTTGAAGCTCTCCACAGCGCAATGATCCGCGAAATGATGGTGGATCGTTTTCAGCACCTCGATGCCGATGGCGACGGCGCGGTGACGCCGGAAGAGATGGCCGCTCCGGCCGATAGGATGGAACGGATGCAGATGATGCGCTCGAACATGGCAGATGCGCCTGCGAGGCCCGGCAACGGTCAGGGCATGGGCAACGGCTCCATGATGGAGGACAACTGAGCCAATGAGTGCCGGATTTTCCGGCACCCGACGCCAAAACCGTTCTCGGCCGGGACATTGAACCGGACCGCGACCTGAACCGTTTAGCCTCGATATGCCAAAAAAAATAGAGACACGGAAAGGAAAATCCCCATGGCCTATACCTATGATCGCGTCCTGAAAGACACCAATATCGATGACGCAGAATTGCGTGTTCGGGATGCCCTGGCAGACAAGGGCTTCGGCGTTCTGACTGAGATTGACGTCAAAGCGACGATGAAAAAGAAACTTGATGCGGACATGCCGCCTTACCGCATCCTGGGGGCCTGTAATCCGGGCATGGCGCACAAAGCCATCGAGATTGAGCCTCGCATCGGTGCGATGCTTCCCTGCAATGTCATCTTGCGGCAAGTGGACGGCGACACCGAGGTCAGCGCGGTCGATCCTGTCGCTTCGATGCAGGCGGTGCAGAACCAAGACCTGGATGCGGTCGCCGGCGAAGTCCGCGATCTCCTGCGGGACGCCCTCGACACCGCGTGATTGCGGGATGGGCGTTGGATGCCCTGTCGCAGATCGAGCGCGTTTAGCGGTGCTCGATCAATGCCATCTAATCCCCACGTAAATTGCTTATGAGGAACTCACCCAGTGCTGCCAGCGGGATTGCCATTTCCGGATATTGGAACCGACCTCTTCTCCTTCGACATCGGGGGGGTCACATTCGCACTCCGCTGGTACGCGCTAGCCTATATCTTCGGTATCCTGATTGGCTGGCGCATTTGTTTGAGTGCCATAAGCCGTCCCGCGCTCTGGACGTCAGCTGGACCGCCGCTTGACCGAACGCAGATCGAAGATCTTCTGACGTGGATCATCATCGGTGTGATTGCTGGTGGTCGCCTGGGCTTTGTACTGTTCTACCAGCCCGCATATTATCTCGCCAATCCCTTGGAAATTCTGATGGTCTGGCAAGGCGGCATGTCTTTCCACGGGGGGTTCGCGGGCGTTGTAATCGCGGCCTTGCTGTTCTGCCTTAGACAGAACGCGTCATTGCTCAGCACTGGCGACTTGCTGGCTTTGGCAACACCACCAGGCTTGTTTCTTGGGAGGCTGGCGAACTTCACCAACAATGAGTTGTGGGGGCGTCCAACGGACGTTCCCTGGGCGGTGATCTTTCCCGGCGAAGTCGCGCAGGCCTGCCCAGGGGTTAGCGGCCTCTGCGCCCGACACCCGTCCCAGCTGTACGAGGCGGTATTGGAGGGGCTCATTCTTGGAATGCTGCTCATTTATCTCGCTTGGGGCCGGGGCTGGCTGAAAATGCCCGGTGCCTTGGCTGGCGTGTTTCTGACCGGCTATGGTCTTGCCCGGAATTTCGTCGAGATGTTCCGGCAACCGGACCAACAGTTTGTGACGGCGGACAACCCGATTGGCCATGCGCTCCATTTTGGTGAGTGGGGTTTGACGATGGGCCAGTTGCTCTCCATGCCGATGGTGTTGGTCGGGCTGGCGTTGATCGTGCTCGCCCGACGGGAACGGGGCCGGACAGCGCCACCCCGCAGATCCGCAATGTAATCACCATACTGATCTCTCTTGACCCTCCTGTGGATGGAAGCCTTAGGCAAGAGAAGCATTCTCGGAAAGGACCGCAAAATGAGCACCCCCGACAGTTCTGAAACCACAGCAGCTTCTTCGGTATTCGTTTGCCCAATGCACCCTGAGGTGCGGCAGGTTGAGCCCGGCAATTGTCCGAAATGCGGGATGCATCTCGTGCCGGAATCGGAGCTCGAGGTCCATTCAGCACATGATCATCACGACCACCAAGCAGGTGCCGCGCCGGCGGATGGACGATATGATCTGGTTCCCCAAGGGCATGATGGTCCCATTTACACTTGCCCGATGCACCCTCAGGTGCGGCAGCCTGATCCGGGCGCGTGCCCGATCTGTGGCATGGGGTTGGAACTGGAATCCGGTGTGCCGGGCGATGAAGGTCCAAATCCCGAACTGGTGGATTTCACACGGCGGTTCTGGGTCGGCACAGTCCTGACGATCCCGCTCCTTGTCCTCACGATGGGGCCATTCGTCGGTTTCCCCGCAGTCCGGACTTTTTTTGGCGAAGGCACCACACAATGGATCGAATTGATCCTGGCAACGCCAGTGGTCTTGTGGTGCGGCTGGCCGTTTCTGGAACGCGGATGGATTTCGTTCCGCACATTGAACCTCAACATGTTCTCCCTGATCGGCATGGGCGTTCTTGCCGCCTGGCTCTTCAGCGTCGTTGCCGTTCTCGCACCGGACATATTCCCTGATGGGTTCCGAGACTCCGAAGGCCATGTCGGCGTCTACTTCGAGGCGGCGGCGGTGATCGTGACGCTCGTGCTGCTCGGTCAGGTGATGGAATTGCGCGCACGTGAAGGAACCGGCAAGGCGATCCGTGCGCTACTCGATATGGCCGCCAAGACCGCGCGGGTCATGCGGGACGATGGCTCCGAAGAGGAGATCCCGCTGGAGGACGTACAGGTCGGCGACCGGCTGCGCGTACGGCCCGGTGACAAGGTGCCTGTCGATGGCGTGGTTCTGGACGGCCGGTCCTCGATCGACGAAAGCATGATCTCCGGTGAACCTGTGCCGGTCGAGAAGACCGAAGGCGACCCGGTAACTGGTGCGACGATCAACGGCACTGGCAGTCTGGTGATGGAGGCGACGCGTGTCGGGTCCGACACGATGCTCGCGCAGATCGTCGAGATGGTGTCGAACGCGCAACGCTCGCGCGCACCGATCCAGAAGTATGCCGACAAGGTGGCGGGATATTTCGTTCCGGCCGTGATCGGTATCGCGGTCCTGTCCTTCATCGCGTGGGCGGTCTGGGGGCCATCCCCGGCGCTGTCCTACGCATTGATCTCGGCTGTCGCCGTGTTGATCATCGCCTGTCCCTGTGCGCTCGGCCTCGCCACGCCGATGTCGATCATGACGGCAACGGGGCGGGGGGCCCAGGCCGGGGTGCTGATCAAGAACGCCGAGGCGCTGGAGCGGTTCGAGAAGGTCGATACCCTGATCGTCGACAAGACCGGCACGTTGACGATGGGCAAGCCGCAGCTTGTCGCCGTCCTGCCGCAACCCGGTCACGACGAGGCCGAGGTCCTGCGTCTCGCCGCATCGCTGGAGCGCGGATCGGAACACCCCCTCGCTGAGGCCATCGTGCGCGGCGCGGAAGAGCGCGATGTGAAGATGGCGGACGCGGACGACTTCGAGGCGGTCACAGGAAAGGGCGTGAAGGGCGTCGTGGGCGGCAAGGCGGTCGCATTGGGCAACCTGGCGATGATCCGGGACCTTGGCCTTGAGGCCGGCGACCTGACCGCCAAGGCAAATGCCCGTCGCGACGAGGGCGAGACGGTGATGTTCGTGGTGCTGGATGGCGAGATCGCGGGTCTCGTCGCTGTCGCCGATCCGGTGAAGGAGACCACGCCCGCCGCCATCAAGGACCTGCATGCACTGGGATTCCGCGTCATCATGGCCACCGGTGACAACGAGCGCACGGCCAAGGCGATCGGCGCACGTCTCGGCATTGACGAGATCCGGGCCGACGTGCTGCCCGAGGACAAGGCGCGGATCATCAAGGAGTTGCAGCAGGAGGGCCGCAAGGTGGCGATGGCCGGCGATGGCGTCAACGACGCGCCGGCCCTGGCCCAGGCCGATGTCGGCATCGCCATGGGCACCGGGGCCGATGTGGCCATCGAAAGCGCGGGCATCACGCTGGTCAAGGGCAACCTCGACGGTATCGTGCGCGCACGGCGGCTCGCACGGGCCACCATGCGTAATATCCGGCAGAACCTGTTCTTCGCACTGATCTACAACGCCTCTGGCGTGCCTGTCGCGGCGGGGGTGCTGTTTCCGTTCTTCGGCATCCTCATCAGCCCGATGTTTGCCGCCTTCGCCATGAGCGCCTCGTCGATATCGGTGGTGCTCAATTCGCTGCGCCTTCGCGGCGCAAAGATCTAGAAAGGAAGCCACAACGTGACCCATCAACCTGATCCATCACATGTTAATCAAAGTCAATCGGAGCATGCCCCCCGCCCGCCCTCATTCTGGCGATCACGCGCCGGCATCTATCTGATCGTTGCGCTGGCAGTTGGCGTCCTTCTCCTGGGTTACGAGCACCGGGTGCACATCCTGAGCAGCGGATTGCTGATCTGGCTGCCATTGCTGCTTTGCGTCGGAATGCACTTCTTCATGCACGGCGGTCATGGAGGCCACGGCGGGCACGGAAAGGGAGACGACCAGTAATGACCGATGCAGGTGCTTCCTATGGACTCTGGCTGCTAGTATTTATCAATTCGGCGGTGTTCATCATTTTCGCCTTCAGTTTCTTCAAGCCGCAGACAAAACGCGACTGGCGCAGTTTTGGAGCGTTCAGCGCCTTTGTCGTAGCTCTCTTCACCGAGATGTACGGGTTCCCGTTGACCATCTTCTTTCTTTCCGGCTGGCTGCAATCGACCTGGCCGGAGGTAGACTGGTTTGCCCACGACAGCGGACATCTCCCCGAAATGATGTTCGGCTGGCAATCGAACCCGCATTTCGGGCCGTTCCACCTCCTGAGCTTCGTCTTTATCGGCGGCGGCTTCTGGCTCATATCCGTGGCATGGCACCATCTGTGGAATGCGCAGCGTCAGGGGTTGCTTGCGACGACAGGCCCCTATGCCCGCATTCGTCATCCCCAGTATGTGGGGTTCGTGCTGATCATGCTGGGCTTTCTCGTGCAATGGCCGACCCTCCTGACGCTCGCGATGTTCCCGGTGCTGGTCTGGATGTACGCACGGCTGGCCCGCGGCGAGGAGGGGGACAGTCGCGCCCGTTTTGGCGAAAGCTGGGACAGGTATTCTAGCCGGGTTCCGGCTTTCATACCAAACGTTAACACTTTGCAGAATGTTGAACGCTGATTGGAAGCGAAAGCCGATCTGATGTGTTACTTGCGTGCCTAAAACATCTTTGGAAGACTGCAAACATACGGTATCTGAAACCATGATGAAAAAACCCGCCCTTCTGCGGCACGTACTAATCATAGGAACGTCCGTGCTGACGGGATACCTGCTGCTTGCTTCGCGTGCCGAGTGGTCGGAGATGCACCGCTACAACCGAGCGCTGGGGGATCTTTCACTGCTGCTCATCGTTGCCGCAATGGCGATTGGGCCGCTCGCACGCTTGTCGTCTGCGCCCTTTTTACGGAAGCTCATGCCGTACCGACGCGAGCTCGGTATTTATGCGGTTCTGGCGGCGACGGTGCATACCATCATCATACTGATCGGCTGGGTCGAGCTTGATTTTGCACGGCTGTTCGGTTTTGAGTTTCACCCCCAGCTGCAACGCTACGTGATGCTTCAGCACGGGTTTGCGCTGGCCAATGTGGTTGGGATCGCGGCACTGCTCTACGGCTTTGTGCTTGCCGGTACGTCGAATAATTTCAGCCAAAGGGTACTTGGCACGTCCGTGTGGAAATACATCCAGCAGGGCGCTTATGTTCTGTGGTGGCTGGCAGTGCTGCACACAGCCTATTTCTTGTTCTTTCATTTTCTTGATTTTCACCGCCAAATGCCTGAGCCGAACTGGGCGCGATGGCCGTTCGTTGCACTTGTGGCGTCAGTTATCGCTCTGCAAGGGGCCGCCGTTGTAGTCACATGGCGTTCGCAAACTTCCCGGCGGATCTACGGCGCACCCTCGCAACGGGAGTAGTCGCGATTTCATCAGACGCCCAGGGTCGGGACTTCTGGCGGCCTGAAACCTATCGGGTGGGCATGCGCAGAGGCGTAACGACCTAAAAAGCAACCAAGGCAGATCGAAATGCAGAAACACAATAAAAACCACGATGGGAACGACGGCTACCGTGAAGGCTCGATCAGCCTTGGCGGAGCTGTTGCCATGGGCACGGGCGTGATGATCGGTGCGGGCATCTTTGCCCTGACCGGACAAATCGCCCAGCTGGCTGGACCACTATTTCCACTCGCGTTCATCGCTGGTGCCATCGTGACCAGCTTCAGCGCTTACAGCTACATCAAGATGTCGAACGCCTGGCCCTCGGCAGGGGGCATCGCGATGATCCTTCAGAAATGCTATGGATCGGGGGCGGTCGCGGCGGGAGCGGCGCTTTTGATGGCGCTCAGCATGGTGATCGCGGAAAGCCTCGTCGCACGGACATTCGCCACTTATGTCTTGCGGCCTTTCGATATCACAGGCGGGCCACTTGTGCCCGTTCTGGCGGTTGCCGTGATCGTGTTCGCATTCTTGGTCAACATCGCAGGAAACCGCTCCGTCGGGCTATTCTCTCTAATCATGGCGGCGATCAAGATCGGGGGCATCGCGCTGTTCGGTATCGCAGCACTCTGGTCAAGCGGGTTTCAGTTCGCAGCCGCGTCAGAAACGGCCGAGACCTTTGGAGTGACAGGCTTCATCGCGTCCGTTGCGCTGGCGATCCTTGCCTTCAAGGGCTTTACCACGATCACCAACAGCGGCGGCGAAATCACCGATCCCCACCGCAATGTGGGCCGCACTATCATGCTGTCCATCGCGATCTGCGTGGTGGTCTACCTGCTTGTGGCCTTTGGCGTGGGCGCGAGCCTGACAATCGACGAAATCATCGCCGCGCGCGACTATTCGCTGGCCCAGGCGGCTGAGCCCGCACTCGGGCAGGTCGGCTTTTACTTGACGGTCGTGTTGGCGGCCGTGGCCACGGCATCCGGCGTGCTGGCCAGCGTTTTCGCAGTGTCCCGGATGCTGACCATGCTGACGGAGATGAAAATGATCCCGCACAGCCATTTTGGCATGTCCGGGGCTGTCCAGCGGCATATGCTGGTCTATACAGTCGTTATCGCCTCGACGCTGGCCGTGCTCTTTGATTTGGGACGGATCGCATCCCTTGGTGCCTTCTTTTACCTCGTCATGGACATGATCATACATTGGGGCGTGTTCCGCTATCGTCGAACCGAAGTTGGCGCCTCCAGTATCGTGCTTTTGTCTGCGCTCTCTCTCGATGCAATTGTATTGGCAGCTTTCACCGTAATGAAGCTTCAAAGTGATCCAATGATCGTTCTGTATGCGGCTGTCGGAATGATCGCTGTCTTCGCTTTCGAGCGCGTTTACTTGTCGCGATGGTTGGCACCTCAGGCCGCGCATTCCCACGGTGAATAGCCAGCCATCATCTAGCCCTGAAGGAATGCGATGCCTTGTGCACCGATTGCGATCAATCCGACCGACAGGGCAAACGCAAACAAGGCGAGCAGCATCAAGCCCGCTTTTATTGGCAAGCGACGAACGGTCGGTCCAAGAAATTCCGACTGCCCGAAAGCTGAAACATATAGCGGCAGCGCGCTGATCATTGTCGCATAAAGATAAACTCCGGAGATGTTCTCAAAAAACGCCGAACGCGCAAGGGTTGGGGCAACGACCGACAACGCGGTTGCACGACTGCCCCCGAATGACTCGAACCAGTCGGCAGACAAAACGTAGATCAGTGCGTGGAGGCTTGGAAAGAGAATGGCTCTGAGCAAGATATCCACCAGCACGAAAAACGCCGTATCTCGGCGGGCGACCTTTGGTTTCTGTATCACCGCGAAAAGAAAAAAACTGACATAGTTTATGGCAAAAACTACGGGCAGACCGTTGGTCGTAACTTGCCTCAGAAAGCGGGCCAGCGATGGCCCGCCGGCGGCAAGAGCCGCTGCAAAGCCGGGCGAAAGCAAGATATAAAGGCAGAGGACCGGCAGTAACGCTGCGAGGCTGAATGCCAAGACAATGCTCACAAACTGAACACCGGGCATGTCGACGGAGAAAAACCTCTGCATGTTAGAACGTTGGCACATATACGGCTTGAGATCGAGGATGTTGAACCTGCGTTTGGGAACCAAGCATTCGCTCCAGGTCTTTGGGACGAATGAAATTTAAGTTTCGAAATCTCCTGAACCGCGTTCCATGTCTCGACTGCAGGCCGAGCGACATAACAAATGGTAGGTTACTGCCGGACCTAGTTGCGGAAATGTTGATAGCATTGGAAAGTAGCTTTTCTGCATGTCTTACGCTGGCGGTAATTTTCAGAACGGAATATTCCTATCCGAGTGGGCGGACTCCTTTCAGGGTCTATTGCAATCTGCGCGGAGATCGCGGCCATCGTGCCGCTTCCATGCAAAAGCCCATCATGGCTGCCGACCCAGATGCAAAAGTTTCGTGCGATCTGACTGCACCTATCGTCGGCGTCGACAGCACTCTGGATGAAACTGCATTGGCCGCAACGATCAGCGATGCGGGCTACGGGTCAGAGAAGCTGGCTGAAGTTCGGTAGCACAAGACGCGTCAGCAACGCTCCGCTGAGCGGGAGCGAGGCTTTGGCCCTTTACATGTTTCCGATATGCAACATTTTTAACAGCAGCGACCGTATTTCGCCTGTTTCACAAAAAAGCGGCAAACCTTCCTGCGCTGGACGGATTGACGACATGGTTCCGGTATCCGATATCTTGCTCATGAACTTGCGAGTTGTCATATCAAGCTGGTCACGGGCGTTTACGTGCATTGCGTTTGCGCTGGCATTTGTATTGTCACCACCTTCTGCCGCTCACGCGGCGTCCGGCATGCATGACGAACATCAAGCCAAGCCTGTTAGTATCGTTGGTGCTGCCGAGACCCATGACACTGGAAGCGATGCGCATCACGCGCATGAGAAGCTTAAGGTCGCAAGCGACATCGACATCGCAGCGTCAGACAAGGATGGCAAAGAGCAACAATCCCAAGAGTGTTGCAACGGCATCTGTATTTCTGTCGTCTTCATCGAAGACACCAAGATCAGAGCAGAGCCGGTTGGTACAAGTGAATATGTCATTCTGGACGGTCAAACGTATTCGGTAGAAACAGCAGGGTTTCTTCGGCCCCCTCGATTCCTGATCTGAACCGGCGCCCAAATCGGGTGTGAGCCTTGCGCAGATTCTGCGTGAGATAACGTTCACCAATCAGGTTACTTTCATGAAAATTCATCTACTTATGGGGGCTTCGGCCCTCGGGCTTGGCGCATGCGCCTATGAGCCCACCCCGTTGCCGTCCGTCGCGACCCAACAGGCCGTCGTCAACGCGGCAGTTTCGTCACCGATCAGCTATCAGGACCCCTTGGCAGGCTACACCTATCGCGGCCCTACAGGTCCCCGCGACTGGCGTTCCGTCAATCAAGAACAGACGGAGGGCAACTGATGCGGGTATCGAAATTTCCGCTGGTTTTCGGCTTTCCGCTAATCTTGGGTGCCTGTGCTACAGCAGTGCCGGGCATCTACACGGAACCAAAAGCTGGCTTCGCCAATATTTCCAGCCAGGTCACACCAGCCATCGGCAAACGGACAGCCTTCGCCGAAACCCAGGCCGAAAACGAGGCATTGAAGAAGCAGGTGCACGCAATGGTGCACCGCAAGACCATTTCGGCGGACACCGCCGTTCAGGTTGCGCTTCTGAACAACAAGGGGTTGCAGGCGTCTTATGCGAATGTCGGCCTATCCGCCGCTGAGGCCTGGCAGCAATCGACCCCGGAAAACCCGATCGTTTCGATTGGTGTATTGGGCATCGGTGCGCCCGAACTGGGTGCCTACAGAGCGATCGAAGGACTGATACGGTCGAACGTACTCGATGCCACCACCCGTAAACAACGTGTGGCCATTGCTGACGCAAGCTTCCGGCAGGCACAGCTCAACGCGGTGAACGACACACTCGCGCTGGCCAATCAGACGCGGAAGGCATGGGTCGATGCCGTAGCCGCCTTCGAGGCCGTGAGCTATCTGCGCCGTGCGAAAGCGACCTCTGACGCCGGATCGGAATTGGCGATGAGGCTGGGTGAGACCGGCGCGCTCAACACAGCCGGGCAGGCCCGTGAACAGGCATTCAATGCCGAACTCGCCGGACAACTTGCCCAGGCACGCTTGAATGCTACCCGGTCCAAAGAGCAGCTGACCAGGCTCATGGGGCTGTGGGGCACCGAAGTCGACTATTATGTGCCCGATGCCCTTCCTGCGCTGCCGCGTTCCGTCGGCCGTGTGACTGACATCGAAGCGAAAGCATTGCGAAATCGGGTTGATCTGCGCGTTGCCAAACTTGGCCTGGAAGCACAGGCCAAGGCGTTTGGTCTGACTGATCAGACTCGCATTATCAGCGATCTCGAATTCATTGCCGGGTTCGAAGCGGAGCGGGAAATTGAGGGCGGAGAAACGGAGACCGTGACCACCCCTCAGGTGGAGGTGGAGTTCGCAATCCCTATCTACGACACCGGGAAGGCACGGATGCGCAAGGCGGAATTGTCGTACCTGCAAGCAGCCAACGTGCTGGCAGAAAGAGCCGTCAACGTCCGGTCCGAAGCGCGTGGTGCTGAAGCCTCTTATCATGCGTCATATAAGATCGCCCGCCACTACCGCGACGTTCTGGTGCCGCTACGCACGACCGTCGAAGAAGAGGGTCTGCTGTCCTATAACGGCATGATCACCAACACTTTCGAGCTGCTGACAGACGTGCGCGAGAAACTTGGCGCATCACTGGAAGCGGCAAACGCAAAACGCGAATTCTACATGGCTCAGGCTGACCTGACCGCTGCGATCTATGGCGGCGGAGATGGCGGCGGTGCTGGTGGAGAAGGCGCAACACTTGCCGCCGGTGGCGGCGCAGGACACTGAAAGGAACTGACATGCTAAATAGACGTCAATTACTCGGAGCCGGCGCGGCAGGTGCAACGCTGGTCTCTTCGAAAGCCTGGGGTCAAACCCTGAACATGGGCCTGCCCGAAGCTGCCCAAATGGATAGCGCAGCAACGGCGATCACGGCGCGTCCCAATTCCGGGCCGGACTACACACCTGTGGTCACATTGAACGGGTGGACCCTGCCGCACCGGATGAACAACGGGGTGAAAGAATTTCACCTCGTGGCCGAACCGGTAGAACGCGAGCTTGCCGACGGCATGATCGCGCATTTGTGGGGCTACAACGGCCAATCCACCGGCCCGACGATCGAAGCTGTCGAAGGTGACCGGGTGCGCATCTACGTCACCAATAAGCTGCCGGAAGGCACAACGGTGCACTGGCACGGGCTCATTCTTCCCTCAGGCATGGATGGGGTCTCCGGGTTGAGCCATCCAAGCATCCCGCCGGGCAAAACCTTCGTCTACGAATTCGACTTGGTGAAGTCCGGAACGTTCATGTACCACCCCCACGGCGATGAAATGACCCAGATGGCGATGGGGATGATGGGCATGTTCGTGGTCCACCCCAAGGATCCCACATTCATGCCGGTGGATCGTGATTTCCTGATCATGCTGAATGCTTTCGACATCGATCCGGGGACCTATGTGCCCCGCATCATGACGATGACGGATTTCAACCTTTGGACCTGGAACAGCCGGATCTTCCCCGACATCGATCCGCTGGTCGTGAACAAGGGCGACCGGGTGCGAGTACGGGTTGGGAACCTTACGATGACGAACCACCCGATCCATATGCACGGCTATGACTTCAAGGTCACCTGCACGGATGGCGGCTGGGTGCCGCCTGAAGCACAGTGGCCGGAGGTCAGCATCGACATTCCCGTAGGTGCGATGCGCGCCTACGAATTCGTCGCCGATCATCTGGGAGATTGGGCGATCCATTGCCACAAATCGCACCATACGATGAACGCCATGGGCCATGACGTGCCGACGTTCATCGGGGTGAACAAGAAGCCGCTGACCCAGAAGATCCGTCAATTCCAGCCGGAATACATGCCGATGGGCATGTCCGGCATGGGGGACATGGCAAAAATGGAAATGCCGCTACCCGACAATACCATCCCGATGATGACGGGTTGGGGCCCGTATGGACCCATCGAGATGGGCGGCATGTTTTCGGTCGTGAAGGTGCGGGACGGCATCGACGCGGACGATTACTCCGATCCCGGCTGGTACGAGAACCCTCCGGGCGAGATGGCCTACGAATGGACCGGCGAATTACCCGAATTTGCCTCCAACAACAGCCCCAAGACCATTCTCACACCGAAACCAACCTCGAAGGGCTGAGCGGCCCTTCGTCATCTCCAACCGAACCAACCTACAGGACAATAAAATGAGAAATCTTCTTTTGACGACAAGCTTCGCGATCGCGCTATCAGCACCGGCCTTTGCTGCAGGTACACACGACGGCGGACATGGGGAGACCAAGCCAGCCGCAATGATGGTCGGCATGCCGGGTGACGCCGCCAAGGTTGACCGCACAATCGACGTCACTTTGCTCGAAAACGATGAGGGCCAGATGCTGATCGAGAGTGAGCCGATGAATATCAAGGAGGGCGAAACCATCCGCTTCAAAATCACCAACAAGGGTGAGCTGGAGCATGAATTCGTCCTCGACACGGTAGAGCGGAATGCCGAGCACAAGATCGAAATGGCCAAGATGGATATGGAACACGACGATCCGAACCGTATCCGTCTCGATGCGGGCGCGTCGGGTGAGGTTGTCTGGACTTTCGCAAATTCTGGTACGTTCGAAGCGGCGTGCCTGATCCCTGGCCACTACGAATCCGGCATGCACCGTGAGGTCGCAGTCGGTGACCAGATGGCCCAAGCTGACGTGGAATACACGAGCGGGACCATCAAGAAAATCGACGCCAAGGCCGGCAAGGTCACAATCATCCACGGCCCTCTGGTCAACCTCGATATGCCCGCGATGACCATGGTGTTTCGCGCCGACGAAGCAATGATGGCCAAGATGGCGGAAGGTCAGGGCATCGAATTCGTCGCTGACCGGGTCAAGGGTAAACTGACCGTCACTCAGATGAAGTAACTACAAACAATGGGGTCGGTGGTAAACACTCCGGCCTCATCGCCTTGATCGCTTGGCCCAAGAAAACAAGAAGATCCCATAAAATCAAGCGCTACGGAGGTAGCCGAGCATGAAGAATTTCCTGAGAACCTGCACCATCGCCCTTGCGCTCGTCCTTCCGGCTTTTTCAGTGGGCGCTTCCAGTGGGAAGGGCCAGCAGCCTCACGCCCGAGCCTTTGAAATGCCTGGCCATGATCCGATCGGGAAACCCGGTCATGGCTCCTCGATCGACAGGACGATTAAAATATCCATACGGGAGACGGAAAGCGGCTACATGCTTTTCGAGCCAGACGCGATCCAGATTGAAAGGGGGTCGGTCATCCGGTTTTCGATCGGCAATGCCGGCAGACTGGATCACGAGTTCTTTCTTGGCTCCTTTGACGAGGTTGCAGAACACCAGCAGTGGATGCGCGAACATCCCGATATGCAACATGACAACGCCAATTCAGTTTCTATCCCTAGTGGACAAAATGCCGAGTTGATCTGGGAGTTCTCCGATATGACCAACCTGGAGTTCGTATGCTTGATCCCCGGCCACCGGGAAGCGGGCATGTGGGGCGTCATCATCGTGCACGATCACCTTGCGCCGAAATCCAAGGGCTAGACTTTTCCATGTCACTCTTGGATAGATATCACGTGTTTGTACATAACGTATCTGCCGCGTTCGGATACGACTACAACGATGCCACGCCAGACTGGGTTCACCCGTTCATTCATCTCATACTGGTCTTGGCGCCTGCGCTGCTGATCAGTGTTGGCTTATATCTTGCAATTCGCGGCGTTCTGAAGCTTTGGAAGGACCGCAGCACGCCTGCGTTCCACGCAGAGCCCATACGAGGGCTCGAAGGAAGTCTTTTCAGCACCGTCTTGCGCTATTCGAGAAGGCAGCAGGCGTTGATGATCGTGGTTAGCCTCATCGCGATGCCTATTCTCTATCTGACCCTGGAACTGCCAAAACAGATCGTGAACAACGCTCTGGATTCCGACCGTTTCACGATCGTCGTTCTGGGACGAGACCTCGATCAGGTCGTTTTCCTCATACTTCTTTGCGGTCTCTATCTTCTGGCGATCATCCTGAATGGGTTAAACAAATATGGCCTAAACGTCTTCAAAGGGTATGTCGCGGAGCGTTTTCTGCGGCGCTTCCGCCTGCTGGTCTATCGGCAATGGCGCAGCGATCCAGACTCCGGAAACCAAAGCGAGATCGTCCCTATTCTCGCACAGGAAGTCGAGCCCATCGGTGGCTTCGCGGCGGACGTCCTTACGCTGCCAATCCTGCAAGGCGGTACGCTTTTGACGATCCTGTTTTTCATGTTCGTTCAGGACCCTGTCTTGGGTGCCGCAGCACTGACCGTACTGCCAATTCAGCTTGTGCTGCTGCCCAAGCTGCAACGCCGGGTCAACGCGCTTTCGCGCACCAGGATCAAGGAAGTCCGACAGCTTGGCAGGCAGCTCAGCGATCAATTGCGCCAACGGCAGGTCAATTCGGCCGGGCTGCTGCCAGTGAGTGCAAGTTTTAGAGAGCTTGAGCACGTGCGCAGGAAGATTTTCCGTCTGAAGTTCTTCATCAAGGCCCTCAATAATTTTCTGACCGCGCTAACACCGTTCTTGTTCTATTCTCTAGGCGGATACTTCGTCATCGAAGGTCGCATTACACTCGGCGCGCTGGTGGCCGTCCTGGCAGCACACAAGGACTTCTCGGCACCGCTGAAAGAGCTCTTCAGTTACTATCAGACGCTGGAAGACACGCGGATCCGGTACCAGGAAATCACCACCTTTTTCACTGGATCGATTCAGCGATCGGAGAAAGCTCAGGCAGACAACCCCACGCTGGAAGAGGTCAGCCAATTCGAGGAAGCCACACTGAGATACCCGGCTTTGTCTTTGAAGAGACCGGGGGGTGATCGCAACATCATGAAGGACTCTGTTAGAATGAGATGGGCAGCGATATTTTTTGCTCTGGTCGCCGTTGCTGCGACGGGATGGTATTTCAAGCAGCAGACCGACTCCCAAACGGGTACCCGGATTGAGGAGGGCATCCAGCACGCCGGTCTCATCGAGCCCGAGGCGGGCGACGATCCGGCCGTACCCATCGATAACTGCTGAAATGCCCGTGTTGGCCGCGCGAACCAAAGGCAGCCCCTCTTCGACCGCGCGCATCCTGGCAGAGGCCAGATGTTGCCGGGGACCGAGAGACGCACCGAACCAAGCGTCATTGGTGGCGTTGAATATCCAGTCCGGACGCGAAGCGGCGTCTACGACACGTCCCGGAAAAATGGCCTCGTAGCAGATCGAAAGGCCGACCGGAGATAAACCGGGTAGCTCAACGGTCTGGGGGCCGGTACCGGGCGTGAAGTCCCCAAGCCCTGCGGTCAATCGCTGGATCGGAAGAAAACTCCGCAGGGGAACGTATTCCCCGAACGGCACGAGGTGATGCTTGGCGTATCGCGTGACGATCTGTCCGGTCTGATCGACCGCGAGGATCGAATTTCTGTAGCGTGTGCCAGTGCCGTCCGACTCGCGCGTCTGTGCACCGGTCAGAAGAACGCGGCCCTCAGGCAGACGTTCGGCAATTCGACCCAACATTTCAGGATTCTCATCAAGATAACCGGGAAATGCACTTTCAGGCCAGAGAAGGACGTCGAAGCTGCCAGACTGCGCAGACAGGTCCAGATAGCGGGATATGTTCCGTTCGCGGAAGGCGGGGTCCCATTTCTCCGTCTGAGGAATGTTTACCTGAACGATCCTGACGGTTGTGTCTGTTGGCGGTGTGGTGGCCATAAGGCGAACCGTGCCGATGGATCCGGCACTCGCCACGACCGACATGAAAACAAATGCGGCGAACGTATTGTGCCGACGGTTCCGCATGAGGAGCGTTACGGGCAGGACCGACAGCAGAACTGTGAGGAGGCCAAGTCCGTAGCTGCCAACCCATGCCGCCGTCTGGCGCGGAACATCGTAGTCGGCCCATGCATAGGCGATCAGGTTCCAGGGAAAGCCTGTCAGCACGGTGCCGCGCAGCCATTCCGAAACCGACCAGCAGACCGCGAAGATCAATGCGCCGGAGACACCTTTCGTCCTGCTCCATGCGAACGCTGCCATTGCCGCCGCCGGGAACAGCGCAAGGCCGGCGGCCAGTCCAGCCACCGCAGGAACGGCCATCCAGGCGAACCGCTCCGCGTCGACGAAAAAGCTCTCCGCGATCCAGGACAATCCGAACAGGAAGTAGCCAACGCCGAACGCCCATCCGGCAAGTCCGGCCCGCATGCGGCTCTCTCCGAACGTGAGGAGATACAGCGCGCCAAACGCGACGGGCAAAAGCACCGGCATCGAGAATGGTGGCAGAGCGAGAACCGCCAAAGCGCCGAGGCCGAATGCACAGAATGTGAGGATGATACCTGACATTCCGGAAATGCGGAGAACAGTGATGCCGATTGAAATCACCGAGATCTATCTTGAGGTTGCGGACGCAGCGACCTTTTCGCGCCCCGAGAAGATCAGCAAAATCCCGACGCCGCAGACCACGAAGACATCCGCGAGGTTGAACGCTGGCCAATGCGCCGTTCCGAGATAGAAATCCAGGAAGTCGGTCACACCGCCAAAGCGAAAACGATCCACGACATTCCCAAGAGCGCCGCCGATCACCATGCCGTAGGCAACCGCCTCGGCTGCCCGCGTTGCCCGGATTAGCGATACGGCAAGAAACAGGACGATGGTGGTGGCGACCAATGCAAGGAGCCACCACGGCACATTCTGAAAGAACCCGAAGGTCACGCCGTAGTTGCGGTGGAAGATCAGGTTGAAGCCGGGGAACACAGCGACGCCGGGGGCGAGCGTTTCCGCATTCGCGAGCACGAACGCCTTCGATGCCTGATCGGCGGCGAGCGCCGCGACAGCTGTGCAAATGCCAAGGGAGCGAATTGCCATGAATCACCCCAACCAGACATCTAGGAACAGCATGACGACGAGGCCGATCGCGAGCCCGGTCGTCGCCTGCTTCTGGTGGCCGCTGCGATGGGTTTCCGGGATGATCTCGTGGCTGATGACATAGAGCATCGCGCCCGCCGCAAAAGCCAGACCCCAGGGCAAGAGAGGCTGCGCCACGACGATCACCGCGGCACCAAGAAAGCCCGTGACGGGTTCGACCAAACCAGTCAGTGCTGCGATGCCGAACGCACGGCCCGCCGAGTATCGCTCGCCCAGTAGGGCGACTGCAACAGCCAGCCCTTCAGGCGCGTTCTGCAATCCGATCCCGAGAGCGACGGGAAATCCGCCTGTAAAACCGTCGGCACCGAACGCGACGCCGACGGCCAGACCCTCTGGCGCATTGTGGATAGTGATGGCAATGATGAAGAGCCACACACGTCGTAGCGAGACGGCCTCCGGGCCCTCACGACCGCTGCTGAAATGCTCGTGCGGTATCATTTCGTTCATCAGGGCGACCGCACCCATGCCCATCAGGATCGCGATGCAGACGATCAGTGCAGGTATCGCACCGTCTCCGTATCGCCCCTCTGCCGCGTCGAGGGCGGGGATGATGAGCGAGAAGAACGATGCGGCAAGCATGACCCCGGCAGCAAAACCGAGCGAGATATCGCGCCATTTGCGCGAGGGGGTCTTGCCCAAAAGGACGGGCGTCGCTCCGACGGCGGTCATCAGACCGGCGGCGAGACTGCCCAGAAAGCCGAGTGCGACAGGCGAAAGTGTTGCGACCTGCTCCACTTCAGCTCGCCGGATAGGACGAGAAGACTTCGGTAGTGCCGTCCGGTTTCACCAGAAAGACGTCGTAGGCTTCGGCATCGTCGCCGAAATCCATGCCGGGCGAGCCGATGGGCATGCCGGGCACGGCAAGACCGATGGCGTCGGGACGTTCCTCAAGCAGCCGGGCGATGTCGGCTGGCGGAACGTGGCCTTCGATGGTGTAGCCTTCGACAGTCGCCGTGTGGCACGAGAACATGTCGACAGGGATACTCCTATCCATCTTCAGACGGATCAGCGCGCCGCCCAAATTCTCACCTTCAGGAGCGAACCCGGCCTCGGACAGCTTTTCCATCCAGGAAAGGCAACAACCGCAGCCGCGCGTCTTTCCGACGTCGATAGCGGTCTGCGCGGTCACGGCCGTCGCGGTTACGATCATAAGGGTTGTGGCGGCCAAGGTTTGAAACCTGTTTTTCATCGGAATTCCTTTCAAATCAGTCATGTGTCTTCGCGAAGAAAGGTCGCGAACCGTGTGCGCGTCTCTTCAAGGATTTCAGTGGCATCCGCAGTGTCGAAATTTTCCGCAGAGGCGAGCAATTCCTCCCCGAGCGGATCGATAGGTCGGCCGTCCACGCGCACTTCGTAGTGAAGGTTCGGAGCTGTCGCCGTGCCTGTCTCACCGACCTGGCCAATCGTTTCGCCCGCGACCGCGCGGTTTCCGACGGCCAGACCCTCCGGCACAGCGCTGAGGTGCGCATAGCGGGTCATTGTGTCTGACCCGTGCGCGATCTCGACCACCCGGCCATATCCGCTCCGCCATCCGATGAAGGAGACCCGTCCGGGTGCGGTCGCTGCAATCGGTGTCCCCGCAGCGGCGGCATAATCGACACCTGTGTGCATCCGCATACTGCCATAGATCGGATGCTTGCGCTGCCCGAAGACCGACGACAGTCGTGCGCCTTCCACCGGCGGCGCGACCGTCCGCAGGATTTCACCATTCAAATAGACCGTTGCCCGCCCGCTGTCTTCGGCTGACCAGAGGATTTCGAAGCGGTCGTCGGCCAGATCGAGGGCCGCATAGGAGATTGACGGTTGACCGACCTCTGAACCATCGCGAAGGACGGTCTGACCCCAAAGGATATTCAGGGTCTCTCCGCCTTGAAGATCCCTGCGAAAGTCGACCGTTTCCCCGAGGATTTGTGCGAGATCGACGGCAAAACGGGCCGGGACGCCTGCTCGATCCAGCGAAGCGTAGATCGACCCGTTCACCAGCAACTGGCTCGCACGCTCGACTGTCAACGCGCTCGGCGTTACCGTCCGACTCGCAATGGTGTCGTCCAGGGTGACTTCGATCCGCACGCCGTCATCGACAGCCAACGTCACAACGGATGGCGTGCCGTCCGGGCGAAAGTCGACGCTGAGACGATGGCCCGGTCGAAGGCGGCGCAGGTCGTATTCAACCGTCAGTGCCAGTGCGACTTCGGTCCGTGTTTGCGCATCCATGTCCGCGAGAGAGAGAAGCACGTCCAATGTGTCACCCGCCTCGACCGTCGCCTCCCAAGGCGGCGTGGCGAGGGCCTGAACAAGCGCCATCAGATTATCTGGCTCGGCCCGTTCGAGTGCGGGAAACTCAGGCGGCTGAAAAGCGGCCGGAAGCATATTCGGCATCGTCTCGCCAGATGCGTTGACGCCTGGTCCATCGAGAGGTTCGGGTGGACTGTCCAAGGCTTCCGGAGCCTCGGAAAAGATGTACTCGGGCGGCGCCTCCAGGATCAAAGCCCGGCTCGCTATCGTGCTGACCGCTGCCGCGGCCATTGTCGTTCCCAGAACGATATGTCTCAGTTTCAAGATTCTGCCCTCTCGGTTCTGTTCTGCATCGCGCGCCTTATCTTCGGCACGGCGAATTCGCGTGGTTCGTGATAGTCGATGGTGGTGACGAAGCGACCTGTCGCATCGAACAGGAAAACACCCGCCGTGTGGTTCATCGTATATTCGCCGTTTTCCCCCTCAACCTTCTCATAGGTGGCACGGAAACCATCGGCGATGGCCGCGATCTGGTCTGGCAAGCCCGTCCATCCTTGTATCTGCGGATGGAAATACGAGACATACTCGGCCATGGTCTCGACCGTGTCGCGGTCCGGATCTACGGTGATGAAAACGGTATTCAGGTCTTCGGCGTCCGGCCCAATCTCGTCGAGCCATCCGGAAATGTCCGAGAGGGTCGTCGGGCAAACGTCGGGGCAGTAGGTGAATCCGAAGAAGACCAGACTCGGCTCGCCGATGAGGGTTTCCGGGCCGACATCCCGACCATCCTGATCCGTCAGGCTGAATTCCATAGCAGTCAGCGGTAGAGACCGCTTGCCCGGCGCGGAGTCAGCGCCAGGCCCATCTACCTGCCACCAGCCGACAAACAGGGCGGCAAAGACCGCCGCCGCTCCGATCGCTGCGATTTTGGCCACCCTCATCATCAGCCGGATCAGCCTTCGGGGCCGCGTGCGCCGATGCCAAGGACCGGGACGGTGATTTCAAGCTCTGTTCCATCGGAAAAGAGCAGGGTCAGCGGAAAGGTCTCCCCCTCGACGAGCGGAGATTGCAGTTGCATCAGCATGGCGTGATATCCGCCGGGTTCAAGGGCGAACATACCCCCGGGCGGGATCACGATATCGTCCGCCGGAGCCATGCTGCTGACGCCGTCAGAATTGGTTCTGGTTTCGTGGATCGAAGCCATGCCGGAGATCTCCGCGCGAAGACCGATAAGGGAGATCTGATCGCTGCCCTCGTTCCGAACGGTCAGATAGGCCCCGCCGGGCCGCGACATTCCAAGGCTCGCGCGCGCCCAGGGGCTCTCGACCACAATCGATGCGTTCTCTGACAACTGCTGCGCTGAGGATGCCATTGGCAAGCCCATCAGAAGAGCGACAGACAGGCTCTGGATTGCCTTTGCGAAGGTTTTGAACACGTTGGGTCTCCTGTTCGTTCTAGTTTGTTGCCGCAGCCTCGACTTCGGCTTGGACGAGCGACAAGAGCTGCTCCGCACCGAACTCTGGCAAAGGCTTACCGTTGACGAAGAACGTCGGTGTGCCTTGGATTCCGACAGCTTCGACGTCTGCCCGGTCTTGATTGAGGACGCCGACGATGCTGGGTGACATGATCTGATTTGCGGCGGCGTCTGTGTCCAAGCCCGCCGCTCCGGCGATCTCCATGATGCGCTCAGCTGCCGGAGCGCCGTGAGAGGCCCAGGCGGGCTGATTTTCAAGCAGCGCTTCCAGCACGGGAACAAAAACGTCCTGCAACCGGGCCGCTTCCAGCACCTTGATTGCCAGCTCGGACCCCTCGCCGTGGAACGGAGTGTAGCGCATGACGACGCGCACATCGTCGGGGTATTGCGTCAGTATCTGCTTCACGATGGGATGGAAGGCGCGGCAGGCCTCGCAGGCCGGGTCGAAGAACTCCACGATGGTCACTGGCGCATCCTCACGCCCGAGTATGGGAGAATAGGACCGAACAAGACGATCCTGTTGTTCCAGCGGAGCGGCTGTCGCCACCGGGGTCGGATCGGGGCGCGATACGAACCAGGCACCAGCCACGAAAACGGCCAGTACCAGAGTGAGTATCGCGAGCAGAAGTGTCTTTCGGTTCATATTGATATCCGTCGAAGTTGAATGAGAAGGACAAGGATTGCCCCGAACGTCAGCAGGGAGAGCAGAGGGATTGGCAGGCCAAGGATCAGCATCGCGTCATCGGTGCAGGATGGCCCGGACGCCGTGCAGGGGACGATCGGCGCCGGCACGATCCCTGCGTAAAGCAGGGAATGGTAAAGGGCGACGGCACCACCCAGAACCGCGAGCGGCGCGGCATAGCGCCAGATCGAGAGGTCGGCGCGCCACGCCGCCACCCCGAGGATGATCGCGAGCGGAAACATGAAGGCACGCTGGAACCAGCACAGATTGCAGGGGGTCTGCCCCAGAACCTCTCCGATGAAGAGCACGGCAAGCGACGCGGACAAGGCGACGAACCATGCCGCGAAGAGGAAAGCTACCGGTCTCGCGGCGCGTGGCGTTGCGTCTGGGCCAGCTGTCACGCGCCGATCCTTTCGCGAAGATCAGTAACGATCAGTCTGGGTTCCTCGTCGTATTCGTAGATGCGGACAAATTCGCCTTCCGGATCGAAGAGAAGGAAGGACGACGTATGCCCCATCGTATAGCCGTCGGGCGCCGAGGCTTCCTCGATCTTCTGGTAGTAGATCTTGAAGGTCTCGGCAGTGCGTTCGATTTGGTCCGGCGGTCCGCTCAACCCAAGGATTCCCTGACCAAACTGGGGAACGTAGTTGGCCAGAGCGCTTGGCGTATCCCTTTCAGGGTCGACCGTGATGAACAGGGGCTGGACGGCGGAACCTTGGGTGCCGAGCTCGTCCATGACCTCCGCGATGGTTGCGAGCCCCATGGGACACACGTCGGGGCAGTTCGCAAATCCGAAAAAGACGAGCATCCAGCGCCCTCGGAAATCCTCGTCGGTCTGCACCATACCGGTATGGTCCGTCAGCTCAAAATCCGCAGTGAAACTCTCGGCCTCAGGATCAACACGCGCGGCGACCGGTCCCTGATTGCGTTCAGTCATCCAAAGCGTGGCTGACACCGCCGCAGCGACAACCACTGCCGACCAGAGAACTATCCGGACCTTCTTCATTGCTTGCGCTACCCACCTGTTCAGTTTGTTTGTGCGCAGGATACAAGCTACAGCAGATAGAGGTTCAAGCGAAAAGTTACTTTTTGTTGTCCGAAGTCACGCCAAAGTGAAACCTTTGTCTTTTCAATGGAGTTGTCTCTTCAGTAAGCTACAGTCTTTGTAGATTGAAGGATCGCACATGCTGGCAATCGGAACACTCTCGCGGAGAACCGGAACCAAGGTTCAGACGATCCGCTACTACGAAGAAATCGGTTTGATGAACGAGGCCGGAAGGACCGCAGGCGGCCAGCGCCGTTACTTTGAAAAGGACCTCGACCGGCTGGCTTTCATCCGGCACTCACGCCAGCTCGGATTTTCGCTCGACTCCATCCGGGAGCTGCTGGACCTCTCGGACAACCCGTCCCAATCCTGCGCGGAGGCGGATTCGATCGCGCGTCGGCAACTCCACCAAGTCGAACAGCGGATCAAGCGTCTGCAAGCGCTTAAGAAGGAATTGAAACGCATGGTCGCCGAGTGCGACGGTGACAGCGTTGCGGAGTGCAAGGTTCTGGAGGTCCTTCGAGACCATGCGGAATGTCTCACCGAGCACGACGAGATTGGGGCTTGAACGCCGCAATTGCCTATCTGCTGGCTGCTGTCGCGGAGATCAGCGGGTGTTTCGCCATCTGGGCGTGGTGGCGTCTTGGGGCATCACCGCTCTGGCTCGCACCCGGCATAATCGCGCTCGCGCTTTTCGGCTGGTTGCTGGCGCAGGTCGAAACCAGCGCAGCGGGCCGCGCTTTCGCAGCCTATGGCGGCATCTACATCGGGGCCTCCATGCTCTGGATGTGGTTCGTCGAGGGCGAGCGACCTGACAGATGGGACTTCATAGGGACGTCCATCTGTTTGATCGGTGCCGCGATTATTCTTTCGGTGCCCAGAGGGACGTAAATAAGCTATTTTGGATCTACAGTCGCTAGAGGTTCTATATATCTTATTGACAGCTGCATCCGAAGAGGGCGTTTCTGCCCCCTTTCTTAGAAATCGAAAGGTTTGCCAGTTCGATGGTCGAAAGCGAATTCAGCGGGAAGAATGAAAAAGAGCGCCAGACGCTCTGGATTGTTCTCGGTCTCAATCTCGCAATCGCTGCGGGGTTCTTCGCCACGGGAGCTATCGGCGATTCCAGCGCCCTGATCGCCAATGGTCTCGACAACACATCCGACAGCCTCGTCTATGGCATCAGCCTTCTGGCCTTGTCCCGGTCGTCGAAGTGGAAGCGGGGTGCCGCGAACGTATCCGGCGGATTGCTTCTGATCTTTGCGGTTGGCATTCTGATTGACGCTTGGCGGCGCTATGTCGGCGGTTCCGAACCGCTCGGAACTCTGATGATCGCAATGTCGCTGATCGCTGCGGTCGTCAACCTCGCCTGCATCTGGCTGCTCGGGCGACTGAAGGAACCGGACGTGAACATCCGGGCCGCCAACACCTTCAGCCTCAACGATTTCGCATCGAACGGCGGCATCCTGATCGCGGGCGGTCTCGTTTGGTGGTTGGGCAGCAACTGGCCCGACCTCGTTGTCGGGGTCGCGGTGGCTGGCATCGCGGCGTGGGGCGGCATAGGCATCCTGCGGGACGCGCATGACGAGCATCACAAGGCAGTTCACAATCACCAACCAGAATAGTCTCTCGCGTCGCGACAAGATAAAGGTTGAAGCTACAGTTACTGTAGAAACCATCATCTCTGTATAGTTGATTCTAGGAAACGCTCATGACCCCTGTTGACCCGCTGCTTTCGTCGACGCCACTCTTGGATGTCAGGCATCCTTCACTTGCCGCTCTGATCGCCGACCGGGGGTGGGGAACCTTGCCGTTGCATGATCGAATTGGTGCAATCTACGACTTCGTGCGAAACGAGATCGACTTTGGCTATAACCGCGCCGACGACATTCCTGCCTCTGAAGTACTCGACGACAGGTATGGACAATGCAACACGAAGGGAACGCTGCTGATGGCGCTTCTACGCGCTGTCGGCGTAAGATGCCGCTTGCACGGCTTCACAATCCACAAAGCGTTGCAACGGGGCGTCGTGCCTGAACTGATCTATCCGATCGCACCCGCAGAAATCCTCCACTCATGGATCGAGGTCGAGACCGAGGCAGGATGGGTCGATCTTGAGGGCTTCATCCTCGACACACCCTTCCTGTTGGCCCTGCAGCGGTCGTTTCCCGAGACACGGTCCCTATGCGGCTACGGTGCCGGGACCGACTGCTTGAGCGCACCGCCAGTCGGATGGACGGGGGAGAGTACATATATCCAGAAGACCGGCATCGCCCGCGATTTTGGAACATTCGATAATCCTGACATGTTTTATGAGCACCATCGTCAGGCGTTTGGCCCCCTGCGCGACTGGATCTATCGGCACCTCATTCGCCATTGGATGAATGCCCGCGTCAGGGCGATCCGCGCTGGTCGTTTGCCAAGCGTTCCAGGGCTCAGCCGGCCAAACCACGGCCATGAGGAGGCTTCTCGTGCCGCATGATCATGCCCATATGGAGCCTAAAGAAGGCGACCGGCGGGTTGCCATTGCCATCTGGGCAAACGGCCTCCTGACGGTCGCGCAGATTGTCGGCGGGATACTATCCGGCAGCCTCGCGCTGATCGCGGATGCCATCCACAACTTCTCCGACATGGCGTCGCTCGTCATCGCATTCGGCGCGCGCAAGATCGCGCGCCGCACGGCCGATGCGAAAATGACCTTCGGATATGGCAGGGTCGAGATCGTCGCCGCGCTTATCAATTATATCTCGCTGATCATCATCGGCCTTTATCTGGTCTATGAGGGCGCGATGCGGTTTGTTGATCCGCCCGAAGTCGCGGGTTGGACCGTGGTCATCCTGGGCAGTGTGGCGCTGTTCATCGATACCCTCACCGCGTGGCTGACCTATTCGATGCAGAAAGGCAGCGTGAACATCCGGGCGCTGTTCCTCCACAACCTCAGCGATGCGCTGGCGTCTGTGGCCGTGATCGTCGGTGGCGTTCTCATCCTTCTCTACGATGTCCGCTGGGTTGATCCGGCGATCACCATCGGGATTGCCGCCTATATCCTCTGGCTCGCCTTCAGCGAGATCGGTGGCCCGATCCGCACCCTGATGTTGGGAAGCCCGCCCGATATCGACACGGACAAGGTTATCGCGGCCGTGGAGGACGTGGACGGAGTCGAGGAAGTTCATCACGCACATTTCTGGCAGATGCAGGAGCATCGTGCGGCGCTCGATACCCACGTCGTAATCGCCGAGGACCGCTGGGATGACCTCGAAAACATCAAGACGGCAATCAAGACCCGCCTCGACGAGGAATTCGGGATCGACCACTCAACGCTGGAGTTTGAACGCTCAGCGACCAAACATCGGGACGCAGACAGGTATGGTCATGGGTGACCTCAAAACCGTGGTTCTCGTGCTGGGTTGTGCGGCCAATCTGTTGCTGGTCGCGGGTATACTCTGGTCCATGTTCCAACCGGAGCGACGAGTCTGGCCGCCGATTCACTCTACAGGAGCCCACAAGATTGTCGTCTGGGGACTTACGTGCGTCGGCTTCGGATCTGCCATCGTTTTGGCTCTGCTAGAATGGGGTGAGCTCGACTTCCCATGGATCATACGTTGGGGTTTAGGGCTTTGTCTGATCGTTCTGGGCAATGCCGTTGTCTGGTCCGGTGTGATGCAACTTGGGATGGCGGCGACGAGTGGTGATGAAGGCGTTCTGCGGACCCGTGGCCTTTACCGGTTCTCCCGCAATCCTCAGTATGTGGCTGACATGGCGATCCTCATCGGGATCGGACTGCTCTCCGCCTCGATCCTCGCGTGGCCAGTGATTATCACCGGCGTTACTGCATTGGCACTCGCGCCCTTCGCTGAAGAGCGCTGGTTGATTGATCGCTACGGGGACGCTTACCGAGCCTACCTCCAAAAAACCCGCAGATTTCTTTGATGCCATGACCGAGTTCAATCTCACGGGTTTGTGAGCAGAAGCATATTGAAGCTCTAGCGGGTGTAGGTCTTAGAACCGGGAAAAATAACGAGACCAGAGGTTTTCTTGATGAGACGAGCTAACGACAGACCGTTCACACGCCGGACCGCACTCTTTGGTGCAGCAGCAAGTGGGTTGGTTCTCGCGACCAGTAGGGCCATGGCACAGACAAGCGATGGTCTGGCGGCACCGGCGGTGCGGAGCAATATTTCCGGGTTCAGGGTTGCATCTTGGCAAGACCATTTCGACGATCTGAGAAACGGCGCAATCCTCTGCGACATCGACTCCCGCGCGGTCCAATTCTGGTCGGAAGACGAAAGCATCTACAAGCTCTATCCGTCCAGCGTACCGCTCACAGAGGAATTGACTCGGCGCGGATATAACACGGTGGTTCGCAAGGTAGATGGCCCGAGCTGGCGACCCACACCTTCGATGAAGGAGCGCAATCCCGAATGGCCGGATTTCGTTGGCCCTGGCCCCGACAACCCCCTTGGAACAAACGCCCTTTATCTGTCATGGCAGTACTACCGCGTTCACGGCACCGGTGACACGCGCAAGATCGGTCGGCAATCGTCGAACGGCTGCATCGGTCTCTACAACGAACATATCGAAGAATTGTTTGGATTGGCAGAGGTCGGTACTCAGGTTAAGTTGTTCTAAAGGCGGAAATTTTTAATATGCGTATTCATCTTGGCTTACTCGTCCCAGCAGCGTTTTTGCTGGGAGCGTGTTCGGCTTCATTCACTGAAACACCCGAAACCGCACGGAGCGGACAATTGCCAGAGGCGGTCGTCGCCATGGCGGCGACGGGGCAGGATCTTCAGTCGGCAAGACTTTTGCCGGAAGACGGCTGCTATTGGTATCTGCACAACGGCCCCGTGGAAGCGACGTTGCTGCCGCTGCGAACTCCCCGTGGAAACCCGATTTGCACGGCGCCTGCCGCATAATCGGGTTCAGGTAATCGAAGTCACCCCGAATCATTAAACTTTGCACAAGCTTTGCACCGATGGCGCGTCGGTAGACGACCTCAGCTTTCTGCCGTGACGCTTTCCTCGGCCGAGTAGAGGAAAGCCGTCGAACCAATGTCAACGTTGGGATAAAGATCGTTTATGTGCGCCATGACCATTCTGACGCAGCCGGAACTCGCACGACCGCCGATGCTTCTCGGCTGTGGCGTACCGTGAATGCGGAGATAAGTATCCCGGTCGCCGAGAAAGAGATAGAGAGCTCGCGACCCAAGCGCATTCTTAGGTCCGGGCTCCATACCGTCGGCGATATCAGCGTAGAGTTCTGGGTCGCGGTCGATCATGTTCTGCGTCGGCTGCCAATGGGGCCATCTGACTTTGCGCTTGATCGTGTATGTACCTGGTTCGTACAGATCACCACGAGCAATGGCGACGCCATAGCGCATGGCAGTCCCGCCCTCCTCGATGTGATAAAGGTAGCGCGCAACCGCATCGACATGAATGTCGCCCGGTGTCAGCCCGTCTTTCGCGGCCACCCGGGTCGGGAGAAACCGCGGATGTAAGCCCCAGGGGTTCGAGGTTGCCGGGTCAAAGCCGGGCGGCGTCACCTGTGCGTCCCAGGCAACCTTCTGCGCTTCGGTCGGCCAGGTATTTGCCAGCACCGGGCTGGCAACCGGGGCAGAAAAGAGGGCGGCGGTGGTCATCACGAAATGTCGTCTAGTCAGCATACTATACTCTTCCAGCTTTGTCTGGCGAATGCCGTGACACGAGAAACGGCGTTTGATGTACGATAAAACCTCTACCAACTAGAGCTTCAAGGAGTTTCTTTTGACACAGATTGATTGCTCGGCTTCTACATCTTGTCGCGTGGTCGATGGCGATTATTCGAACACTTAATGTAAATTTACAGTCGTATTTTACATAACCTTGATTATGCGCGTAATACACTTTGCGTTGCAATAGTATATTATTGGAGGTAAGGTGGCTCCCGACAAAGGGTCCCCTACCATGCGCTTTCAACTTAGACGACTGTCTCTATGCCTAACCGCTGTAACCGCTTTGGTAACCGGTGTGCTGCCGAGCACCACAAAAGCACAAACCTATCCAATCGACTGCGCAATCCTTCTCTGCCTGTCCGGCGGTTGGCCCGCTTCCGTGCCCTGCAGCCGTGCCCGTGCCGAGTTTATCCGTCGCATCACGCCTTGGCCTGTGGAGCCACCACTGCAGATTTGGCGCTGTCCCATGGGCGCATCTTATGAGACCGAACGGCATCCGAGCAATGTAAACCGAATCTTCGAAGCCTTTCTTCAAGGCGAGGACTATTCGCCCCGCCAATCGTTTCCAGGCGATGATGTTGCCGTCCAAGCAAGATCAAAAAATGCCGTTTGGCCCTCTTCAGAAACCGGAACGGATGCCATTCCGGCAGACTTCGTGCTTCGCCTCGTCGAGGATCGGGCGGACATCGATATCAGCGGTCCGGAGTTCAATTTTGTCCGATCCATTCGCGTCTTTGATGTACGGTATGCGCGACAGCACGAGTCCGGGCGCGATGGGGACTGTAACCGAAGCGCGACCGTGGTCCTCGGCACTTACGGGACCCAAGGCGATTTCACTTGGCAGAGGTCTTCCGTCACTGCCCTTCCTTCGGCTCACGTAGGCCTTGAACGCTGGGGCGAGCATTGCCCTGGCATTTATCACCGATCCGTCTTCGTCGATTGGCGTGACTATGAGGGTAACTACGGGTTCGAGCAGGTGAACTACTGACCTGCCGCCACGTAGATTTGTCTCGGAAGACGGCTTCTTTGACGTGTACGGCCGCACCGCGTACGCGTCGCGGTCCACATGCTGTTTGGCGTTTCGGCAAATACCGCAGGTTTGCACTCCTCAACCGCCGTCGCCACTTCGCATCCGCGTGAGTGCATCGAAGTCGATTTCGCGCTTCTCCGCGTCCTTCAAATCAGGCTGACATTGTCCAACCCGTTGCGGGCCGTTGACATCCCACATCACCGCCAACGCGCCCGTATTCCAACGATATACCCAACCGACGACACTACGCTCATCTGCCCCGATCAAATTCGCAATCGCGACGCCTTCGACCTTATCTTCGTTCACTTTTTACTGACTTCCTGCACTGTGGCGCTGCGAAATGCGGCGTGGGGTTGCAGAGCGTTCACTACGACCGTGCGCCGGACTTCGTTGATTCTGGCTAACTGGTCCTCGATGAGGAAATGATCATCAGACCGGGGAAATGGGTTCCTGTTTTCTCAACAATTCATTGGCTTCAAATCCGGTGGTCGGGCTCCGTGGCTGCTTCAACGATCGCCAGAACATCGAAGGGGTCAAAGCCGATGGCCCGGGCGAGGACGACCAGTTCGACGACGTCGACCCGGCGCTGGCCGCTTTCAATGCGCGCCACGAGGGATTGATGGCACTTGAGCTTGACCGCCAAGTCCTCCTGACCGAGGCCCGCTTTGATGCGCGCGTCGACCAACGCCTGGCAGAGTGCCACCTGTCCCTTGCTTCTGATTGTCTTTGCCACGCGTCACATACCTTTTGTGACGTCGCTAGCGGATGAAATCTGTTATCTAAAAAGTAGATATATGAGGGTGTTATCGGCGTCTGGTTTCCATGGGCTGCAAGTCTGATGCTCCCGAGGTTGCCCATCAATCCCCTACCAATTGCAGAAATCGGCCGTAGTCCTCACTGACCTCCCTCGCTTCCTCGAACGCGCGGGCCCGTTCACCGTCGAGGCAACGGAAGTAGCTCTGGATATCCTGAATGTAATCTTCGAAGTCGCCGCGGATGATATCCGCATAGTCCCGCGCCGCCTGCGAATCGCTTGGCAGGAAAGGACGGGCCGGGGCGAAGCAGGATTCCGCCAAAACCGGCCCGGGAACGCAGATTAGAAGGATCATAGCTTGCAATGGGAGCAGGCATGTCAACCTTGGGTTTCTCAAACCTGTTATCTCCTTGATCGCAGACACTGGCCGTGACTAGTGTTTGCGTGACCAAACTACAGCTAAAGCACGATATTACATCTTGCGGTTGATAGTATACTATCGTAACTCTGGGCTTCAAGTGGGAATGCCTGGGGTCGCGCCATTGGAGAAAGCGTGAGCCGGGCCATGAACTGGGACATCGAAGCACCAAATGTGGTTACGGAAGCCAGGTTCCGCGAGCTCGTGGAAAGCGGCTATAGCGCAGAAATCCTGTGCCAGGAGTCGGCACATAAGAAAGGCCCCAGCTATTACGGGGTCTGGATCATGCGCGTTGTCTCTGATGACGGGGTGGAAAAGCTCCTGGTCACCGCCCGCACGCGGACGACCTACAACGATATCAAGATCCGCGAGTTCAAGACGATCTCCGGCGTGGTGTCTTTCTTCATTGGCCTTGGTTTTGCGCATGTCGACCTGCCGCTTGAGGCGGGGACAAGCCGTACGCACAAACTTGCGCCGCCAGACAAAGCCCCATCAGACAAGGACGCTGGCAGCTAACCTCGTCTGTCTCTGGCTGGTCGCAGCACCTGCCTCAGCTCAAATGGTCCTGGTCATGGAGAGCGACGGCTCCCTGATCCCGTCACGCTCCCAAAGCAGCTTTGCTCGAAACTACAATGACGGGATTGGTCAGGGTTCGGCCTCCGATGGGATCGCGATCTTCGGCGAGGTAGAGGCCGAGCAAGAGGGCGTCCAAGTCGCGGCCCTTGCCCGCCCGACTCCCCTGCCCCGCGCCGATGTCCTCTCCGGGATTCAGACCACGGCCTTGCGCTATGCCGGCCATCCCGGCCTGCGTCGCGCGGGGCTTTCCGTGACGGATTGGCTGGCTCTCTATCGGGCGAATATCGAGGTTGAGAGCGCCTACCGGCAGGATGCGATCTCACACGCGGGCGCCATTGGCCTTGGTCAGCTTATGCCCGACACCGCGCGCGACCTCGGCGTCGACCCGCGCGATCCACAACAGAACCTCGACGGTTCCGCTCGCTACCTCGCGATGATGCTGGAAAGCTTCGGCGATCCGCATCTGGCGCTTGCCGCCTACAACGCTGGGCCGGAAGCAGTGCGCCAACACGGTGGCATTCCCCCTTACCGAGAAACCCAGAACCACGTGGCCCGCGTCATGGCCGTTGTGGCCCGATTGGAAGGATCAAATTCATGAGACAGATTTCAAACCTCTTTGTCGCCTCGCTGGCACTATCCCTGCTCATTGCCGAGCCCGCACTTGCACAGAGCATCGATCTCTCCCCGATCCAAAGCCTGTTGCAGGGCATTGTCGATGCGCTGACCGGACCTCTTGGTGTGGTCATCGCCACACTCGCGGTCCTCGGCGTTTTCTTGAGCTGGTTCTTCAACATCATCGATCTGCGCCAGGCGCTTTGGGTGCTTGTCGGGATCGCCGGTGTCGCCGCCGCCCCCACCATCGTTGCCGCGGTCTTTGCCGGTGGCTGAGCGCGCGCCTCTCTTCCTCGGCCTCGTGCGCCCGCCGAAGCTTCTGGGCCTGCCCATCATGTACGCGATGGTCTGGCTCTTCGGTTCGGTGCTCTTGTTCGTCTGGGTCCAGCACATCGCGGTGCTGGGTTTCGCCGCCCTGCTCTATCCCGTGCTCTGGAAGGCCGCCGATTGGGACCCGCGTTTTATCGACGTGATGATGACCGCGCTGCAGGAGACGCCACCCACGCGAAACCGCAGCATCCATGGCGGGGACAGCTATGCCCCGTGATGACACCCGTGATGCTGCGCTCGACCCCCGCACAATGACGCCGGATTGGTATGCGCGCGAGACCCGCCTCGCGCATATGCTGCCCTATGTGAGCCTCGTTGACGACCAGACCGTGCGGACCCGGGTGAATGAACTCTTCCGCTGCATCCGGCTCGAGGGGATCAACAGCTACACGACGGACGATGCCTATCTCGACAAGGTGACAGCGCTTTTTGCCCGCATCATCGCGCAGCTTGGGCCGGAATTCAGCTATTACGTCCACAAGGTCTCCAAGGCCATCAAACCTGATCTCGACCCCATCCGTGAGGACAGCTTCGCGGGCGAGGTGGACCGGCGCTGGCGCGCAAAACTCGAGACCAGCGGGCTCCGCGACAAAACACTGACGCTCACCGTCATTCACCGCCCGCCCCCCAAAAGCCTACTGCCGTTTCTCAGCCGCAGCGCGCCCGATCGGTTGAAGGAGGAAACCCGCAAGCGCCTGCAGCGCCTCGGCGAGGCCGTGAACGTCTTCCTCTCGGGGCTCACCGAGCTCAAGCCGCGCCTGCTGTCAGCCGCATCGGGGGAATTGGTGGGGTTTCTGGGCGCGCTCAACACGGGAACAGAGCTGCCGCTCTACCCGGCAAACACCTACGGCTTTTTGTCCTTCAACGTCGCCAATACCCGCGTGACGTTTCATGGCGATCATTTCGAGCTTTCCGAAGGCGTTGTGGGCCATCGCTACGGCAAAAGTTTCACCATCGGGGAATACTCGGAAGGCACCTCCTGCATCATGTTCGACATGCTGAACCTGCCGGTCGACATGATCGTCACCCATTCCTTCACGCCGATCAATTCGAACCTCATGGCGGGCCGCATCAAGCGGCAAAAGCGGCAGATGCAGGCGAGCCAGGACGCAGCCCTCTCGCTGATGGAAGCCCTCGACATCGCCGCCGACGATCTCGAGGCCAAGCGCCAAAGCTTCGGCGAGCATCATATGGTCGTGACGCTCTTTTGCGACACGCTCGAAGAGCTGCAGACGCTCAGCGCCGAAATCGTGAACGCCGCCGCGACCGAAGGCGTGAAGATGATCGGCGAGCGGGTCGCGGCCAAGGCGCATTACCTCAGCCAGCACCCCGGTAACCAGCCCAAGCGCGTCCGTGCCAGCGCCGTGACCAACCGCAACTTCGCGGATTTCGCGGCCTTCCACCGAACGCAGCTTGGCAAACCCGCCGCGAAAACCCCATGGGGCCGGGTCGTCACTTATTTGCCCACGCCGGAGCAGAGCGCCTACCGGTTTTCTTATCACGAGCAGGGATCGCCCGACAAAGAACCGACCAGCGGTCATACGCTGATCATGGGACGGCCCGGGTCGGGCAAATCGGTGCTTTCGGCCTTCCTGATGACCCAGGTCCGTCGCGCAGGGGCGCGGATCTTCGTCTTCGATTACCGTCTTGGCATGGAGATGGCCGTCCGCGCCAATGGCGGGCGCTACGCCTCCCTGAACGCCGGCCAGCCCACGGGTCTCAATCCGCTCTGGACCGAGACCGATGCGCGCGGCACCGCCTGGCTCTCGGACTGGCTCACAACGCTGCTCTACCGCGCCGACAAACCCCTGACCCCGGCGCAGACCAACCGCATCCAGGAAGTGGTGCGCCAGAATGCCCAGGCCACCAATCCGGCCCTGCGGAACTGGCGGGATTTCGCATCGCTTTTTGTGTCCACCGATGATGGCGGCGATCTGCACCAGCGCCTGTTTGAGTGGACCGAAGACGGCCGCTATGGGTGGATCTTCGGCCAGACGCTGGAAGATACGTTCTCGCTCGAAGGCGAAGTGGTCGGGTTCGATCTCACCGGCATTCTCGACAGCGAGGCCGAGAAAGAACGCATGGCGGTCCTATCCTATCTTTTCCGCCGGGTCGAGCGCGAGATCGAGGATCGTCGCCCCACAATCATCGTGATCGACGAGGCCTGGAAGGCGCTCGACAACGCATATTTCGCCGAACGGTTGTCGAACTGGCTCGTGACTGCGCGCAAGCAGAACACCGTCGCGGTGATGATGACGCAATACGCAAGCCAGCTCGAGCGCACCCGGACCGGCAAGACCATCGTCGAGGCCGTGCCGACGCAGATCCTGCTGCCCAATATCCGCGCGCAGCCTGCGGACTACGCCATGCTGAACCTCACGGAGAAGGAGCTCGACGTCCTTCTCAACACGGGCAGCAACAGCCGCTTGGCGCTCATCCGTGACGATCAGGGCTCGATCGTCGTCGATGCCGATCTGAGCGCGCTTGGACCCAATCTCACCATCCTTGGCGGCATGGAAAAGGGCGAAGCGCACGTTGGCGCCGATTATCGCACCCGCCCGGACTTCTGGAGGCTTTCATGATCCGTATTCTCTTGTCCCTGACAGCACTCGGCCTGCTCGCTTCCTGTGCGCAGTATCGCGAACCGCAGGCAAACTGCTTCACCTTCCTGGCCTCGACAGCCCCTGTCGCGCCTGATTGCACCTTCACGCCTCTAGATGCGCCGGAGGGCGACATTGAAGTCTAGCCTGCCTCATATCCTCGCGTTTTGCCTGCTGCCTGGTCTCGCCTTGTCTCAAGGTGTGCCGACCAATGACAGTGGGCTGACCTCGCGTGACATCGTCGAGACCGGTGATCGCGAGGCTGACTTGGCCGTTCAGGCCGACAAGCTCGCCGTGCGCGAACTCATCGCGGAGATCGAGCGCGAACAGCTGGCAACCCTGCAACGCATCCTCGATGCCCAGACCAGCTTCGGCGGTCAGGGCTTGCCGGCTATGGTCTCGGGGCTGGAAAGCGGCAGCGGGTATCCGGCCCGATCAGTCGAGGCGGTCTATGGCAATGCCGACATCGACCCCAATCCCGGCGGTGCGCAGATGTTCGGCGACGCCGCCGAGAACATCGAGCAGCTCATCATCCGCGTCGCCCAGGAAACCAGCGACTTTGCGGGTGTCGGCCGCGCTGGTCTCTCACCCGTCCAATGGCGCGCGTTGCTGCAAGCGCTCATCTGGCAGGAAAGCCGTTTCACCATTGGGGCACGGTCTCCCGTCGGCGCCTATGGCCTCACCCAGATCATGCCCGGCACCGCCAGCGATCTCGGCATCAACCCGGATTACTATGACAGCCCTTACCTGCAGGTGCATGGCGGCGCGCGCTATCTCGCGACCCAGCTCAACACATTCGATGGCAACATCATCAACGCGCTCGCGGCCTATAACGCCGGACCCGGCCGGGTGTTCGAGTATGGCGGCGTGCCGCCCTTTGCCGAAACCCAGCATTACGTTCAGGTCATTCCCGAACGCTACAATCTCTACCTGAGCCGTATCGGCGGGATCGAAGCGCTTGGCACGATCGACCCCGCGCTTCTGGCCAATGCCAACCTCTCAATCACCGGGCACGGCGCGGCCTTCTATGGTAACAACTCACCCGCCGCGATCAGGCAAGCCGCCTTCCGTATTGCGGACATCGTCGAGCGGATTTCCGAGACGGAAGACGTGCAAGAAAGCATCGCGCTCAACACCTATGCCCGCGCCGAACTCGTGCGCCTCGTCGCTGCACGCATCCGGCTTCAGGCGGCCCGCACCCGAGTCCTCTCTGCCGAGGAGCTGGCCCAGGCCAGCGCCCGCATGGCCGAAGGCGCGTTCATGGATTTTACGATCAGGGAGATTGAATGATGGGACGGAAGTTTCTGAGAGCGGCCTTGGCCGCAACGCTTGGGATTGGCCTGCATCTGGGAGCCCTCTCCCCTGCCGCGGCGCAGGGCGTGCCCGTCGTCGACACCCAGAACATCGCGCAAAACATCCAGCAGCTCCGGCAGATGATCGAAGACGAGATCCTGCAAAACGAGCAGCTGACGCAGCTCCGCGAACAGCTCGGCCTTCTCACGGATCAACTCGCGGAGCTGCAAAGAACCTATGAAGCGCTCACCCGACTTGCCGAGCTTCCAGAAATCATCCGCACGGAAATGGAAGACGAGTTGAACGGACTGCTCGACCAGGAGTTCGGAGACATCCTCGCCACCATCGAGGCCATCAAGACGGGTGACTTCTCAGGTCTGTCGGGCTCCGGTGCAGGCGAGATCGAAACCCAGATGGACCGGGTGCTGGCCGATCTCGGCTTCGATGAAGACACGCTCTCGGAAATGGCCACCAGCGGCAATCCCGGGGCCAACCGTGTGGCCACGCAGGCAACAACCGGCGCACTCGTCTCAGCCGCCGCCCAGAACAGCTATGAAGATGCCGGCCAGTCGCTCGAGCGGGTAGACCGCCTTGTCGGGCTCATCGACGACATGGAAGAGCTCAAGCAAAGCATCGATCTCAACACGCGCGTGACCGCGGAGCTCGCCATTGCGCTGGTCGCCATGTGGCAACTCGAAGCCATCCAGACCGTAGGCGATGGCACAGGCGGCGTGATCGATGCCGCCACCATCGCCGAAGAGCAGCGCTTCATGGATTTCACGTTACCGGACCTCCGGGCCGAGTGATCGCGAGGGCATGACGGGTGGCGACTGAACAAGAAATCATCGAGGAAGAACTGGTCTACGGTGCCTTGCGCCGCGAACGGCTCTGGCAACGCCTTGGTCTGGCAGGTCTTGTCTTCGGCATCATCGGCTGTCTGAGCGCAGCAGCAGTCGCGATCCTCGATGTCGATCCGCCCCCCGTCGTTGTCCCCTATGATCCCGCCACCGGCTTTGCACTCCCCGAAGCCTCGGTGGGCGCCTCCTCGGTGACCGCCAACCAGGCGATCATCGAGGCGGAGGTGTTCCGCTATGTGGCCGACCGGGAGGTCTATAACCAGCTCGACAACGATCTGCGCATCCGCAGCGTCCTGCGCCGCTCGGACGGAGCTGCCGAGAGCGGGCTGCGCCAGATCTGGAACAGCGCAAATGAAAACTATCCGCCGACCGTCTATGGCCCCAATGCTCGGCTCGACGTGGAAATCCTCAGCATCAACCGGATCGGAACCAACCGCGCGACGGTCCGCCTGCGCAAGCGCCTGACGTCCATTAACGGCACCCAGACCGGCCTCTTCACTGCGACGCTTCTCTTCGAGTTCCGCCCGGAGACCCGCCGCTCCATCGATGAGGTCTGGACCAATCCATTCGGCTTCACCGTCCTCGAATATTCCATCCGCTCCGACAGATTGGAGAACTGATCTTGTTTCCCGTACGAATTGCATTTGTTGTCCTTATCGTTTTGTTGCCGGGGTTGGTCGCCGCCGAAGCCATCCCGCGTGGCGGTCCCAACGACAGCCGGGTGCGCTTGGCCACCTACCAGGAGGGTCAGGTCTACCGTCTCAGCGTGTCACTCACCCATGTGACCACCATCGAGTTCGGGATCGGCGAAAGCATCCGCTCGATCATCGCGGGCGACACCGAGGGCTTCGAGATCGACGGCGTCCCGGGCGGTCAGGCCTTCGCGATCAAGCCCGTCGCGCGCGGGGTGCATACCAATGTGACAGTCTATACGAACCGCCGGAGCTACTACTTCAACGTCGAGGAGGTCCGCAGCCCAACCTTCTACGTGGTGCAGTTCCGCTATCCTGATGACGCTGCGCGCCCGACCCGGGCCATCGCCGCCCAAGCACCAAACTACAATTACGGCGCCAGCGCGCGGACCGAGTTCACGCCAACGCGCATCTGGGATGACGGGACGTTCACGTATTTCGCGTTTCCGAGAAACGCACCTGTGCCAGCGATCTTCCGCTACGCGGGCGGCCGTGAACGCACGGTCAACACGCAAACCCCTGAAGACGGCGTGATCCGCGTCAGCGGCGTGAACCGCCAATGGATCCTGCGACTTGGCGAAGAGGTGGTCTGCATCGAGGCGATCGCGCCCGCGGAGGCCACCTCATGAGCGATACCGGGAACACCGAGCTGGAAAAACGCCTCGCCGCCCTTGAGAAAGGCAGTGCCCGCGCCCCCACGGCGGCGCAGCGCCGGTCGCCCCTTCTCGCGCTGATCGTGATCCTCGTCATCGGCGTGGGTGGTGCCCTGCTTTATCTCCTCTCACAGCCCGACGAAGAGGAAGCCTTACCGACGGCCACCCCGGACGTCTTCCAAAACGAAGGGGACGGCTTTGGCGCTATCGAGACCTTGCCCCCGCCCGAGCCCGAGGTTGTGTTCGTCGGACCAGACCCCGTCGAGCCCAACGCGGAGCTTCTGGCGCAGATCACCGCCCTGCAGGCCCAGATCGAGGAGTTGCGCAACGCCCCTGAACCAGTTGTCGAGGAAGACACCGCCGCCGCAGAGGCAATTGACGCGCTGACTGCTCAGATCGCGGCGCTACAAGCCGCCTCGGAAGCAGCACAGCAACGATTTCAGGACGAACTGACGGCGCGGGATCGAAGTCTTGAACAACTCCGCATGGATCTGGAATTGGCCCAACTCGAGGCCAGCCGACCGCAACCCGCACCAGCGGGCCCCACGGAAGATGAGCTGCGCGCACGCGAGCAAGAGCGACTGCGCCGCGAGGAAGAAGCCCGGCGCATGGCCGAGCTGGAGCGCCGGGCCGCGGAGGAACGCGCCTTCCAGGAGCGGCGCATCGCCTCGCCCACCATCGCGTTTGGCGGTGCCTCAGGAGCGAATGAAACGGCTCTGACCGAACGCACCTTCGGCGAGGTGACGGATTTCGTGCTGAACGGTGCGCTGCCCTCCACCGTGACGCAGGCCGAGGTGATCGCCAATCCTTCCAACACCATCATCCAGGGCACCATGATCCAGGCCGTCATGGAAACCGCCCTCGACAGCTCACTGCCCGGCCAGACCCGTGCCGTGGTGTCCGAGGATGTCTACAGCGTCGATGGCGCGCGCCTCTTGATCCCCCGCGGATCCCGTCTCGTCGGGCGCTACCGCGCTGGCGTCGATATTGCGCAGCGCCGCGTCACGATCGCTTGGGACCGGATCATCCTGCCCGCGGGCCAAACCGTCCAGATCAGCTCCTTCGGGGGCGATGAACTTGGCCGCTCCGGCGTCACGGGTTTCGTGGACACGCGTTTTGCCGAGCGTTTCGGGTCGGCCGCCCTGATCTCGCTGATTTCGGCCGCGCCAAGTGCCGCCGCCTCCGAGGTCCAGGATGAGACTGCCGCCGACGTTCTCGAAGACGTTGGCGATGATCTGGCAGATGCCACGGACAGCGTCATTGGCGATTACCTCTCCATCGGCCCCGTCATCTATGTCGACCAAGGCGCGCGCGTCACCGTCATGGTCGACCGCGATCTGGAGATCTTCTAGCCCGATGTCGCTCAGCTATCTCGAGACATCCCTTGACCGGATCGACGCCGCCGCCCGCGACGATGTCATCGAGATCTGTATCAACCCCGACGGGACCTGTTGGGGCGAATTCCAGGGCGATCACTTCATGCGCGCGCTGGATCAAAGGCTGACGGGCGTTCAGGTCAGGGACCTCGGCAACCAGATCGCCTCCTCGGCCAATACCACGATGAGCAAGGACCGCCCCATCGTCTCGGTCTCGATCACCTACAAGGGGCGCCCGATCCGCGCACAGGTCATCACCCCGCCCGCCGTGCTCTCGGCCTCGTCGATCAGCCTGCGGTTCTTTTCCAGCCTGCCGCTCAAGGGCATCGAACTCGACTTTCTCTTCGGTAAGGAACGCAAGCTCGAAGAACTGCGCCTCGAGAAAACGCGCGAGCTGCGCGAGGTCGTGGCCTCCGGTTTGATCGATGACGCCCTCGCCTTCTGTGTCGAGAACAAGCTCAACATGATCGTCTCGGGCGGCACCTCGACCGGCAAGACCGTCGCTGCGCGAAAGATCCTCTCCCATGTCCCGTCTGAGGAACGCATCGTCACCATCGAAGAAGCCGCCGAGCTTCTACCGACGCAGCCCAATGCTGTGACCCTGATCGCCAATCGCGATGCGGAATTCCAGACCGCCGATGTGCTTCTCACCGCCACGCTGCGCATGCGCCCCGACCGGATCATCCTGGGCGAGGTGCGCGGCAAGGAGGCCATGACCTTTCTGGAAGCCATCAACACCGGCCATGGAGGCTCGATGACCACGCTGCATGCCGAAACCCCGCAATTGGCCGTGCAGCGGCTCGCGATCGCGGCGCTGAAGACCGAAATCCCGATGACCTATGCCGACATGATCCAGTACATCGAGAACTCCATCGACGTGATCATCCAGGCCGGCCGCCATGACGGCAAACGCGGCATCACAGAATTCTACCTCCCCGGCGCAACTGAGATTGGAATTTCCCAATGAAGACATTTGAATACGATATTCTGTCCTTTCCCATGACCCGCAAAGCCAGCCTTGCCGACATGCAGGCCAGCCTGAATGCCAAAGGTGCGAAAGGCTGGGAGGTGGTGTCGATCAGCTCCTCGGAATTCGCCAATGTGGGACACACGGTCTTCCTGAAGCGTGAAACCACAGCCACCGGATCCACGGCATGAGGCAGGCGAGCTGTACCCTCGTACTGACTGCGCTGGTCCTGGGCCTGACGTCGGCACCCGGCTTCGCTGAGCGCAATCTCGTGCCGACCCTCGAGCGCAGTTTCGACGTCTGTCCAGACCGGCCCGCTGAACCCGTGTGGATGCAGGAGATCCCCCTGCGCCAATCTTATCAGCGAGTTCTGGTTCAGGACATCTACCGCGCCCAGAACCTCGAGCGGATTGTCGAGACCGTCAGCTGCGCCTGCGAAATCCGGTTCCCGTCCTGGGACGCTGCCGAAGCGGTGTTTCGGGAGAGCTACGCGAGCGACGAACGATGGGAAATGCTCGAAGCCTCCGACGCCTACAACCGCCGCGCCAACGCCGCCCGAACTGCCGCCAAGGCCATCTGCGACGCCGCAGGTAATTGGTAAGGCAGCCCCGCGATGAGTGTCGTCACCTACTTCGTTGAAACCTCCCAGGGCTATCTCGACACCGCCGCAGAAACCCAGTTCGGATCGGTTGCGGCAACGGTTGGCACGCTTCTGGTGCTGGGAACAACGCTGGTGGTGGTTCTCGTTTTCCTGAACATGGTCTACCAGTACAAGGCGATGGACGGACGCACGGCATTCTGGCTCGCGGTCAAGATCGGGCTCATCGGGATATTTGCAACCAACTGGGTGCAGTTCAACGCCCTCTCCTCCGCCATCCTGGCCGGGATCGACAGCATTGCGGGTGCGCTGGTTGCTTCCGTTGGTGGTGGAACTCCCGGCCCTTCTGGCACTTTCGCAGAAGAGTTTGACCGGCTAATCGCGGAACTAGGGGACTATCTCAACGCCGCTGGGTCCGAGCTGAACTGGATGGCAGGGGCCATGCTCGACATTGTCGGGGTCCTCTTGCTCTCGATCCTCGGCGGGCTGGCCGCCTTCATCCTCGTGGCATCCCGCCTGATGATCGCACTTCTGATCGGGATCGCACCGGTGATGATTTTCCTGACCCTCTTCGAGGTCACCAAGGACTATTTCGCGCGCTGGCTGTCGGCGCTGGTCTCCTTCGCGCTCTACCCCATAGTCGTGGCCGGTGTGTTCGCGACAATCACGGGTGTCTCCTCTGCCCTCATCGGCGAACTCGGCGACCCGGAGGGAGCCTCAAACATCGGCGCGCTCATTCCCTTCTTCATGATGGTGCTCATGGCCAAGGGCTTCATCATTGCCACGCCCTTCATCGTCCGCGCGATCTCCGGAAACATTATGATGCCCGCCCTTTCCGGTGGTCTCGGCGGCGGCTACAGCTTTGCCCGCGCCGCCATGGGAAGCCAGCAGGCCTACAATCGCTACCTGATCGGAGGCGCAAGTGGCGCAGAATACGCAGCCCTCAGGGCGCGGCAGTTCTTCGGCGTGCAGCAGATGCCCGTGAGGCAGGGCATGGGGCAGACGGGTTCCGCAGGAGGCGCAGGATCCGCAGACTCGGGGTCAAAAATGCTGGCGCAGCTGGCGAGACTGGGTCGACTTGGCCGACGGTGACGGCCCGTAGCGGACCTTCACATATCGAGTCGCGAAGGTCCGGTTCCGGGGTGTTACTAACATGAAGGAGTGCGCAACGGAAAGCCGTTGCACCATCAGAACATTGACCCCAAGTCAGAAGCCCCTGTCGGGTAAGCGGCAGGCATCGCTTTCACCTGCGCCGCCGTCAGCCCCAGCTTGATCGCCAGCGAGAAGACGTTGATCAGCTCGGCATACTCCGGGCCGAACATGTGGGCTCCGAGGATCTTGCCATCCTTGCCGGTGATAATCTTCGCACCGGCATGTGTTTCACCGATGCGCTTCTGCGAGAACCAGCCCGAGGTGTCGGTGAAGCTCACCTCCACATCACCCACCTCTCGCGCCTCTTCCTCGAGCAACCCGACCCGCGCCAGCTCGGGTATGGTGAACACCACGCTCGGCACTCCAGTGTAGTCGGGTTCAGTCCGCTTGCCCTTCAGCATGTTGGAGGCGGCGATCTTACCTTCGAACACAGCTACCGGGGTCAGCGGCTTTCCTGGCGAGGCGGCAGCGTCTCCGGCCGCATAGATGCGTGGGTTCGACGGAGATTGCAGCCAAGGCATGACCTTCACGCCACCGTGCTCGGTTTCGATATCGGCAGCCGCAAGGTCAAGATGGTCGATGGCAGGCACCCTACCTGCACCGTGAACGACGAGATCGGCTTCGATGGAATGGCTCTGACCGGCCCTGCGGTAGAGCACCCGGCGCGCCCCATTCGCGTCCTCGATCCGTTCCATTTCGGCCTCGGCCGCGATCTTAATCCCGGCTTCGCGGCTCCGTTCGAGCAACATCTTTACGAGTTCGGGGTCAAACATCTTCAACTGGCGTGCGCCGCGGTCGAGGATTGTCACCTCAGCTCCCGCCAGCGCGGCGATATGGGCGAATTCGAAGGAGATGTAGCCGCCACCGACAAAGGCGATCCGGCGCGGCAGTTCGGCGAGGTTCAGGAAATCGGTGCTGTCGATCAGTCGCTCGGCACCGGGAAATTTCAGCGGCCTCGGCTTTGCGCCCGTAGCAATCAGTGCGCGGCGAAAGGCGATCTCGCCGTAGCCGTCGATCTCGATCCGGTCCTCGGCGGTGAAGCGCGCGCGGCCATGTAGCGTTTTCACCCCGGCCTCTGTCAGCGCACTTTCCATGCTCTCGGGCACCGGGTCGGTGAAGCTCTCCTTGTGCTTCATCAGCGTGGGCCAATCGATCCTGGTCTCTCCTGCGACGCCCTTGCCTTCGAGCAGCCGCACGGCCTCCACCGCCTCGGCGCCGGCGCGCAGCATCTTCTTCGGGTCGCAGCCCCGGAGTGCGCAGGTGCCGCCATAAGGCAGCTCGTCGACGATGGCGACGGACCAACCCGCCTGGCTGCATTTTTTCGCGGCGTTGATCCCGGCCATGCCGGCGCCGATGACGATCAGGTCGAGTGTCTCGGTCATATGTGCTCCTCGTTCATGCTTGTCAGTCTGGGGCCGCTTACGCGTTCAACGATAGCGACCCATCAATCGTTCACTCAGCCCCCAGATCGCCATAGTGCCTCCACCCGTCGCAATGCCGAGCCAACGCCAGCCGTCCTCTCCGAGCGGCACCAGCCCCGTGCCATGGCCCAGCACAGGAAGCGTCATCGCCAGCAGGAAGGGCCCGGTGTAGCGGCAATGGACCCGGCCACAGCGCCGGGCATTGAACAGGCAGGCACTTCCCATCCACACCAATGCCAGCAACCAGATCCCCATCTTGGGTCCATCGGGCAGTGGAATCGCCAGCACCATGGCACCTATCGGCAACCACCAGGCAAGAGCGGCGCCGAGAGTCGAACCGAGGAGGTCGCGCTTCGATTTTCCGCTCATGCCTTCACCCAGCGCAGCAACTGAGAGCGGCCACGTCCTTCTCGAAGGTCTGGGCCGCAAGCTTCAGCCCTTCCACTGTCGTGAGATAGGGCATGATGGTATCGCCCAACTCCTCGTAGGTGAGCCCGGCTTTCAGCGCCATCGCTGCGGTCTGGATGCTGTCTGCGCCCTCGGGGGCGAGGATCTGCGCCCCCAGCAGGCGTTTGCTGCCTGCCTCGGCCACCAGCTTGATCAGACCGCGCGTGTCGCGGGCGGCAAGCGCGCGGGGGACTGCGTCGAGCGGCAGGACCGAGGTGAGGACCTCGTGTCCAGCGGCGCGGGCCTGTGCCTCGCTCAGTCCCACGCCCGCCACCTGCGGATCGGAGAACACGACCCAGGGCATCGTGCTGTTGTCGTAGCTGCGTGCCTCTCCCGCCACCGCGTTCCGGGCGGCGAGCTTGGCGCCGTAGGCCGCCATATAGACGAACTGGTTGCGCCCTGTGACATCGCCAGCGGCCCAGACGTTCGAGTTGGTGGTGCGCATCTGCGCGTCCACCACGATGCCGCCGCGCGCGCCGGTCACGATCCCGGCCGCGCCGAGGTTCAAGCCATCACTGTTCGGCACCCGCCCGGTGGCAAGCACCAGTCGCTCGGCGATGAAGTTCTCACCCCCGTTACCGGTCAAACGTAGGCCGTCGCCGTCGCGCACCACGCTCTCGTAGCCGGCGACCCGCGCCAAGCGAATACCCTCGGAAGCGAGGTAGCCCTCCAGTGCTTCGGAAATCTCGGGTTCGGCCTCGGGCAGCACACCGCGGCGGCTGACCAGCGTCACCGCGACACCGGCACGGGCGAAGAGCTGCGCAAACTCCACGCCGATATAGCCCGCACCGAGGACCAGCATTGAGGCGGGTAGAACGGTGAGTTCCAGCGCCGACGTGCTGTCGAGGGCGCCGATATCCTGAATGCCGGGGATCGCGGGCGCGTGGGGACGCGATCCGGTGGCGATAACGATCTTCGCTGCCGGGAACGCCGCGTCGTCTACGGTAAGACTGCCTTTGCCGTCGAACCGGGCGCGACCTTCGATGTAGTCCACGTTCTCGTGCCGAGGCAGCACGTCGGCGTATTTTGCCGCGCGCAACTCCTCAACGAGCGCCTGCTTTTGCGCAACCGTCGCAGTCCAATCAGTCACGCTGGCTTCGGCACTGATGCCGTCAAACCGATTGGCGGCGCGGGCGTGGTGAAGGCCCTCCACGGCGCGGATCAGGGCCTTGGAGGGCACGCAGCCCACGTTCACGCAGGTCCCGCCAATCGTCCCATCGCCGATCAGCGCGACTCGAGCCCCGGCTTCGGCGGCGGTAATGGCGGCCGAAAATCCGGCCGAACCAGCGCCGATCACAGCGAGATCGTAACCGCCCTTGGGAGTGCAGCAATCTTTCATATCATTCTCTCTTCAATTCGTGCGTTGGCGCCGCCAGAGCGCAAAAATGGTGATGCCGATGAACACTGCCAGCGCCGGCAGGAGCACGAAGTCGAGCCAGCCCAGCATGGCCGAGAGCCCGACCGCGCCCAGCAGGACCACAAGGACCGGGGTGAAGCAGCACAGCGCCACCAGGACGGTGCCGATCAGCCCGTATTTCAGCATGCGGTCGTCCTTGGGGTTTGTCTCGCGCTCGCTCACGAGACGTCTTCCTGGGCCACTGTTGCTCCATAGCCCACTCCGGTGACGGCGGCGATCAGCTGGTCCGGGTCGGTGGCGAGATCGTCATAGTGCAGGACGTAAACGCCATCCTCGGCCTCGCCCTCGAGGAATTCCGCGATCTCCACAGTCTCCACGCGCTTGAGCGCAGTGGCGACGATATAGCTGCACGAGGGGCAGGTCAGACCAGTGACGTGCAGGCGGGTCTCGGCTTCGGCTGCAAAGATCGCGGTCGGCGAGATCCAGAGGATGGCAGCGAGTAACACTTGTCTCATGATGGGCTCCGATATCAGAAGGTTAGGATGCGCGGCGCGACATAGGGAAAGACCAAGGCCAGCAGCACCACGGCCAGCGCACCCCAAAGCAGTCCGCGCATCAGGCCGCGATCCACCGGGCGCGCGCAGACCCCGGTGCCACAGTCCTCGGCAGACACAGGTCGGTAAGCCTTCCAGAATCCATAGCCGAGCGCCGCCAAGGCGAAGGAGAGGGTTATCCACTTGTAGGAGTAGAGCGCTGTAAGTTGGCCGATGAAGACCCCGGTGACGCCAAGGCTAACCAGGACCAGCGGCAGGATGCAGCAGGAGGTCATCGCCAGCGCCCCGAGCACCCCGGCGCCAGTGGCGGTCCATCCGGTCCTGTCGGGGCTGTCGCCCTCCCAACGTTCGGTATCGTTCGTCTCGATCGTCATCGTGTCACCCTGTTGTCGTTCGATGACTGACAAGATAGGGTCTGTAGCAGCTACAGGATCAAGGAGAAATTTCATGTCGGCTGATCACGCCCCCGCGAGCGAGCTCAAACGCTCCGATCTGGCCAGGCTGACCGGCTGCAACCTCGAGACGATCCGTTATTACGAAAATGTCGGCCTGGTGCCTGATCCGCCACGCACCGCATCGGGCCATCGCCGCTACAGCACGGCACATGTGGAGCGGCTGAACTTCGTGATGCGCGCGCGGGACCTTGGCTTTACTATGGAAGAGATCCGCGGGCTGCTATCTCTCGTCGATCGCGGCAGCCACACTTGTGCCGAGGTCGAGCGGATGGGGCGCCACCATCTCGAGGTAGTGCGCGACAAGATCCGCGATCTCCAAGTGATCGAGACCGTGCTCGCTCAGACAATCGCACGCTGCACCGGCTCGGACACACCAGATTGCCCCCTGCTCGACGTCCTTAGTGCGGGACAGACCAAGTCAGAGTAATCAGAAAGCTCGGTGGAATAGCTGTCATACACGCGAATTGCAGCGAATGGCCGTTGTCCGCCCTCTATGACCGTCAGACCATGCCCACCGCCCTACCGGTGAATTGGCTTTTTGCCACCCTCCTCCTCTCGCAGCATCTCTTCCATTTCATCCAATCCATCGACAGCAGAGCGCATCTGCGCCTCATCATCCACGCCCACTGTCTCGGCATCCGCAACCTGGCCCCCAAAATCCATTTCCATCTGTCGCTGTTCCTCGGCGATTACGGCTTGAACGACAGGCGCAGTCTTCTTTGGGGTGACATCGGTTTGCCCTGACGATTGGCCATCAGCAGCGTGGCGTGCGGCCTCAACGTCGGCGTCGGGTCCGCCTGCTCCGTCCGAAGGCGGCGTCATCGGCATGGCGCGCACACTCAGCGGCAGCGTGCCCTGCGGCCCCCCTCCCCCCGGCTTCGGAAACGGCAACTCCCCCGTCTGCGCCGCGTGGATCGCCTTGAACAGCCGATCGTCAAAATATTGGATCCGCTTCGCGCGGACCGGCATCTGGGCATCGATCACCATGACGATCTCGTCGAGCGGCAGGCGGCGCGCCTCATCCTCGGGCAGGAGAGAGCTTTCTTCGGTCCGGGTGGACTGGCTGCGTCCTTCAAAGGGGTTCTTGCCGATGGACTGGGAGCGCGTGATGACGGTCTTCGTGGTCTTGCCAACCGCCTTGCTCAGCTCTTCGACGGTCTTCTCATCAGAAGGCGTCAGGTAGAGCTTCACGCCCGCGTTGCCCTGCAGGGCGCGGCGGGTGTTCTCGCCGTAGATTTCATCGAGGGCGGGGATGGTTTGCGTGACCACAGCCAAATGCCCGCGATAGGTGCGCAGGGTCTCGATGCTCTCGACCACGATGGGCATCTTGCCCAAGCGATTGAACTCGTCGAGCATGATCATCACTGGCCACGGCTCATCCGGCCCGGGGTCCTTTTCCTGCATCGCCGAGAGGAGATCGGAGAAGAAGAGCCGGATCAGCGGCGCGAGGGGTTTCACCATCAGCGGCTGGACCACGAGATAGACCGAAAAAGGCTTCTTGCGGATCGTGCGGAAATCAAAGTCCGAGACTGCCGTCGCCTCATCGATGGCCGGGTTCTGCCATTGATCGAGCCCCGAGGTCATCAGGAGCGAGACGTAAGAGGTCAGCGTGTCATTATTGGTCGAGGCCAGCCGGGTGAAGATCAGCTTGGCGGCCCTGTTGTCGACCTCGTGGCCGCGCGCGAAGTATTCCTTCTGCTTGTTCCCGCCCGAGGCGGCGATCCGATAGATTTCGCCCAAGGTGGGGCGCTTGCGCTGGAAGGCCAAGAGCCCTGCCGCCACGAAGAGATCGATCCCGCCCTTGAGGAGGCCCTGCACCCGGTCATTGTCGCTCTGCAGGAACAGCGTCGCCAGGAGCTGCAGTTCCATCTGCTGGCGCGCGGGATCTTTCAGTTGATGGATGCGCAGGAGCGGGTTGTAGCGATGGGTGCGCTTGCCCTCCCAATCGGTGGGGGCAAAGCGATAGACCTTGTCGCCTTGGCCTGCGCGGTGCCGGGCCGTTGCCTCGAAACACTCGCCCTTCACATCGAGCGTCACGGCGGAGCCTTGCCAGGTCAGCAGGTTCGGAATGACGAAGCCCGTAGTCTTGCCGCGACCGGTGGGGGCCACGATCAGCGCATGCGGGAAAACCTTCGAGCAGATGTAATTGGCGCGGGAGCCCGGCGGCCCCAGCTTGCCGAGGATGAACCCGGTGCCGGGCGCCCCGAAGAACCCATTGGCCTTCATCTCGCGCGCGGTCTGCCAATGGGTCTGGCCAAAGCGTGTCAGGGCGGACCCCGAGAGGGCGAGGCTCAGCATCAGGCCGGCGGCAGCGAAGCTGCCGATGATCAGGTGAATAAGTTGCGCATCCTCCGGGCGGCGGTCCAGGATCGCCAGATAGTTCTGCGCGATATATGCAAAGTCGATCTCGGCCCCGAAGCCGAGATCCTGGTAGGTCAGCACCGCCGAGGCGATGGTATAGCCCATGGCCCCGGTCACCAGCGTCACCAGCAGGACGCCTGTGGCGATCCGCGCTTTTCCCATGGAGGCGCTCAATGGACTTGGCCCCGCTCGGTCTCGCCATCCACGTCTGTCGGGCGGTGCTTTTCATATTCGGTGTCGGCAAGATCATCGACCACCTGGCGCAAGGCCTCCGTGTTGGCCGTCGCTGCATCCGATTGCAGGTAGACCTTGGCGACATAGAGCCGGTCGAGACGGTCCTCGAGAACCTTTTCCAGCGCATCGGCATCGCCAGATGTGAGCCGCTCAAGTTGACGGTTATCAAGCACCCGCGCGATCTCGTCGCGGAAGGCGTCCCGCTCCGCCTCGCTCTCGAAGGGCGCGGACAACTCCCCCGCCCGCTCATGGTCCAGAACACGCGCAATCTCGTCTGCGAGGCGGTCGGCATTGTCAGACCGCGGCGCAGTTTCATCGCGGGTTGCGAGGATGTCGTCGCGCGTGCCAGACCCGAGCCTGTCGCGCAACTCGTTTTCGCGGCGGACCTGATTGATGACCTCCGTGTCCCGGATCTCGACGACGGCCGCATAGGTCGCGCCAAGCCCGCGGGCGAGGTGGGACGGCATGTCCGGATAGCGCGCGCGCAAGTCATCCGTGACAGCATCTGCAACCGGCACGCGGAGGTCGCGTCCCTCCATGATGCGGTCGACCTCGCGGGTGATCTCGCTGGCGCGGGCCGCATCGGTGATGGTCTCCCTGTAAGGCTCAGACCGGTCGATCACATCGCCGGGACGTGCGAGCAAGTCCGGGTGTGCCTCGAGATACGCGCGCTGCTCCGTCTCGATCCGACGCTCCGCCCGCGAGACCACTTCCCAGTCCCGGTCCTCCACCTGCTGCGCTGTCAGGCCCTCTGCGCGCATCTCCTGACGGATTGTCCCTTCCATCGCCCGGACCGCGTCCCGGTGATAATGGAACCGCTCGCTGATCGGTTCCGCTTCCATGACACCATCCCGGCGCAGCACCTTCTCCTGTTCCAGCATCGTGCCAAGTTCGACGTGCACATCGTTGAGAATGTCGCGGGCCTGTTCCAGATCGGCGCGGCGTTCGAGGTTCAGATCGCGCGCCTCGGCCACCTTGGAGAGATCATTGGCGATCCATTGATGCTCAAGCGCTGCATTTGAGGCGCCCGTCTCGATCCGGGCCACCACTTCCGATGTGCTGATCCCCGTGCCCCGTAGTGCTACGTCAATGCGCGATCTCAAGTCGGGCTCGGCCAGTCGCTCGCGCTGGCTGGCGTCGATATTGGCTTCAGAATAGATCCCCCCCTCCGAGGGGGCCTCTGATAGCGAGCCCGAGCGCAGCCCCAAGGGCTGCATGTGCTGGACCTGCGCCTGGATCTCGATGAGGCGTTTTTCCAGCACGGGACGTTCCGCGTCAGACTTCTCGGCGATCATGCCCTGCACCCGCGCGAGCTTTTCCGCATAGAGGCTTCTGAGATCCTCGAAGCTTTGATCCTCGGCCATATACACATCTCCTGTTCGGTCCACCTGCCCGCCATGGGCCAACACCTCGCCCGCGCGGAAGAGCGCCGCGGCGATGTCTTCGCGGGCCTCCCGGGAGGCCTCTGTGGCCAGCGAATGGTAGACGGTTCTGGTGTTGGCGATCTCCGCCAGCGTCCGGGTCAGGTCTGTCCCCACACGCTCGCGCTCGCGGGGCGCGCGACCCTCTTCTTTCGCCGCATAAACCTCGCTGGTCCGGGCTGGGTAATGCACAACCCCGCGATCCACCCGCCGCGTGGCTTCCAGCCGCACACCGTACTTCTCGGCCTCCTCGACCATGGCGAGGCGGAAGTCGTCATAGTTGAAGCGATGGTTGCGCCCCAGAAAGAAGAACTCACCTTCCTGCGAGCGGCGGTTCAGCACCAGATGCGCATGGGGGTGATCTCGGTCCTCATGCACCGCGATGATGTAATCGAAATGCCCCGCGTCGGTCTGGAAGAACCGCTCGGCCACATCGGTCGCGATGTCGCGCACATCCTCTCCACGCGTGCCGATCGGGAAGGACATGAGCATATGTGTTGTCTGCCCGAGCTTCGGCTTGAAGCCCGCATCCCACCGCTTGGCAAAGCGCTCTGTGAGGTCCTTGATGTCACCCGCCTCGAGCTTCGCCTTGCCATCCAGAAACCCGCTACTGTCGACGATATGGGTGGACTTGGTGGTGAGGTAATCGAGCTGGTTTGCGAGCTGCGATTTGGTATGCGTGCCCCCGCCCCGGATCGCCTTGAAGACCGCCGGCCGGTGCCCTGCAGCCGCGCGCACAAGCTGGCTCTGCTTGGCGACATGCAGCCCCTGCATCGAGCCCCGGATCCGGCTCCAGCCGTCCCGGAAGACCTCGCCTGTGACAGCGTCCACCGCATCATTCAGCCGCATGGGCAAACTCCCTTAGCGCGGCACTGGCCTCGAGCTGCATCGCGTCGCGCCGACGCCGCAGGAGCAGATCGATCTCGTCGGCGGAATCGAGGATGAACCGCGCCAACCCGCGCATCTGCGCAAGCCGCAATTCGGTGAACTCGGCACTCGTGCCCCCCACGGCCCCCTGCCCCCGCCGGTTGGCCTGCGTCATCTGCTTGGCAATCTGCGCGACCCCATTGCCGACCTCGTGCAGTGAAGCGCGGTAACGCGCCATCTCGGCTGCCATCTGCGCGTCCGGAACGAACACCCCGCCTGCCGCCTGAATGAGCCGCCGCAGCCCTTCGGCCCGGCTTTCGATTCCGGCCTCGGCCAGCACCTCGTCGAGCGCCGCAAGCTCCGCAGCCGTGACCTTCACACTGACCGCTGAGACCGGAATTGCGGCATCCGTCTGGCGCTCGGCATCGGCTTTGAGCGTGTACTGGATCGCCCGCACCGACACGCCAAACCGTTCTGCCAGCACTGAAGTGGAAACGCCTTCCGCAGCTTCGCGAACGATCTCCATGCGGTCCGCATCTGTGAGACGTTTTGAGCGCGACATGCGAAGAAAGACCCCCTATTTCCTGCCACCTTCCACCAAGGCTGCCCCTACCTTACGATAATATACCAAGCTGTCAATTATATACTTACGTCGCATTCAGGCTCAGGCAGCCTTGGTGTCCGCTTCACGCCGCGGCCCGCAGGGACGCGGCTCTGCCGCCCTCACCACCGGGCGACCCACCTGTCCTAGGGGTCCCGTCCGCCAGCCCCGCCCGAGGGTCTGGCCGAACGCCAAGTGTTCGGACGGAACCGCGGGCGGGCGCAAACCCCACCGACAGGGCGGACAGGCAGGGTCAAGGAGGGCCAGATTTGGCTTGCCAAATCTCTGCCGCAAAAACCGGGAGGCCCTGGCCGATAGGTTTTTGTGGATGGCCCCCTTGAGGCTGACTGGCCGGTCTGTCGCGGCCTGACCCTTCCGGTCGGCGATCGTCCTTTGATCACGCAGCGACCGGAAGCACGGCGAGGTCGCCTCGGGCGATCTGACCGCCGGACCCGGCATCCCTGGAACAGGGATCGGGCCGCCTCGAGATCATCTCGGGGCGGCCCATCCTCGTGAGAGGATTCAGTCCTGGGGATCCTTCGCGCTCGGCGGGAACATCACCAGCTCCGAGACCGCGACGGGGAAGTCGAGCTTGAGGCTGAAGAACTCCGATCCGTCCCCGTTGCGGGTGTTGCGGAACATGGCGCCCACGCGCTGAAAGCGGGTGCGCTCCTGGCCATCGGTATCGGTGAACTTGACGGGGACGGTTGCGACGTAGTGGTTGGTCATTTGGGTTACTCCTTGTTGCGATGGGGATCACCCGGCACGGGGGCAAGAGGCTCGGTCGCAAGCGCAAATGCGGAGGGTCCGCGGCTTTGCCGTGGAAGCCGTATTTGTGCTTGCCGAAGCGTGAGCTGAGGGCACGGACGGGCCGACCCCGTGCGATCCACATCGATGAGCAAAAAGGAGTGATCCGGATGACCCCTTCCATCACGCCGACGCCGTCATCTGCGTCCTCGTCCCGCCGCTCCTGGCCGGGGTGCTCACGGAGCCCGCCCGCGTGGGTTCGATGTTCCGAAACACGCCCCGAGGGACGTGCAGGGCTTCAGCCTAAAGTGCGACGGCTCGACCCCTTGCGTCTTGTGCTGCGAACGATGTGCGTGAGGTGCGCACCATCCCCAGCCCGTACCGATGCGGATGGGCCGCACTCTGACGGACCGGGTAGAGGGATAACGGTACTGGACGCCACGAGCTGCCGATCACGCGTGACCGACCGCACGCACCATGAGACATGACGAAAGGGCCGCGCCAAGCGCGACCCCCTCTCTTCAATTCTGCGACGCCTTCTTCGCCGGGTCCGCAACCCGCATGACCGTCAGACCTTTCGCTTCCGCCTTCTGCCCGAGGTTCAGCGCGACTCCGTTGCCGCCGAAGAGTACAACCCCCGTCGCCGCGAACTTGTCGTCCAGCATTTCGTCGTTGCACTTGAACGGTGCCGCCCGCCCATGCGCGGACCAGCGCGGATCGAAGCGCGCCTGTGCTATCCCGCGTGCTCGGGCCCACCGGGCCGCAATCATCTCTGCCCCGTGCTTGCCGCCCTTGTGGCAGAGGAAGATCTCCTGGTTGCGGTTCTGCTTGATCCGTTCGCGAACCTTGTCGAGCGTGTTGAAGATCACATCGACATCGGTCCAGTCGGTGGCGCCTGAGACGATCAGGGGCACCCCCGCGACTTTCGACTTCTCGGCGGTTTCGCAGTCGTGCTGCTCCAGGAGCTGCCGTGCCTCGAAGACCGCCCCGGTCTCCTGCGCCCGGACGCTTGCGCGCGACCCGGCTGCCGGGATGAAGGCGTGGCCCGTCTCGATCTCGTAGCATTCCGCCGCCGCCTCGCTCATCACCTCGATAGCGCTGACAATCTCGCGCAGCTGCAGAAAGCGCGCCTGCGCCTCGTCGAGCGCGGTCTCGGCGATCTCCGATCCGTCGTGGGATTTTGCCAGCGCGCCGATCTTGTCGGCGGTGCGGTCGACCTCCTTGCCAAGCGCCACCTTGCGGCGCTGCAGGATCGTGGCGAGCCCATGGGCCAGCGGTTCGATCTCTGCTTCAAGCCCGGTCCCGCGCAGCTGACCGAGCAAAGCCTCGAAGCTCTCGCGGATGATGTGGTCGCTCAGGATGTGATCTTCCGGGATCGGCAGGTGGGCGTCCTTCTCGGTCAGTCCGAAAAGCTCGATGGTCTCGTAGGTGTTCGTAGTGTCGTAAGCCATGTCTGGTCTCCAGTGTTCGGTTGCAAGGCCACCACGTGAGTGTGGGGGCATGGCCGAATGTCTGGTTTCCGAATCTGCCCGGGTCAGGGACGGCGCAGCCGCCGGCTTGCCGGGCGCAAAAGTTTTCCGCGTGCAGCAACTGACACATGCGCGCCCTCACGCACGGGACCGCCCCAAGCCACAGGCCCCGTCCTCGCCGAAAAGTTTTGCGATCCTTGACGCGGGCTGATTTGGGGGCCATCCGGAGGATATGCTTCCACGCTCATGTGTGTGTGTTTTGACGGTAGGTTTGCCCGACACGAGCAGGCAAACGGCCCGACCGGACGCGGGAGACGGATGCAGCGGCGGGATCGTTTTGCCCCGCAAAACAGACCAGAGCGCAATCCGGCGGAGCGGCCAGGGAGAGACGTGCTCGCGAGGCGGGCAAACCGGGACGCCGGGTGCGACGCCGCGGTGAGGCCGCATGGCCGAATGCGCGACGGACCGAAGGGCCGTTCTCCCCTGCGACACGCGAAGCCGAGCTGGGGAGGCCGCAAGGCATAAGCCAAGGTTGATGTGCAGGCGACTACGCTGCAGAATACACGGATTACTTTTCGAAGCACTCCACGTGATGGGCCGGGAACGGACTGGCGGCTTCATGGCAATGAATGCAAATAAGGGGACATCCCTCGTTGCCATGGTTCGGTCCTCCCGAAATTCTACACCTAGGGAGCGACGCATTGGACTGCCCCTTTCACGGTAGACAAGCCCTGCCTCATAAGGTGGGTTTGGATGGGTGACGCAGTTGTCTTGCTTTTGTCAGCTTGGTGACATTCGCGCCGTTGCGAGCATCAGTTTTGTGTCAACCGGCGACGAATTTACCTTCCCGAACACAACCAATGATTGCTATCATCTTCGCAGCTTACAGGGGGACTGGATGCGTCTAGGTAGTATATCCATTCGAAATTTTCGGCGCCTGAATGATGTGTCCGTTGATTTCGAAAGCAAGGAAACTGTTTTTGTTGGCCCGAACAACAGCGGCAAGACTTCTGCGACGGCTGCCATTCGAAGCTTTCTCGGGAACCGGGAATTCAAGATTCATGACTTCTCCATTCTCGCAATTGCCTCTATCGACGCATACGCTCCAAGGAACGAATCCAGCCTACCTCAAATAGAACTTGATCTCTGGTTTCACATCGATCCGGACTCAATTGCGTTCGGTCGGGTCTTTGCCCTGGCAACGAGCCTTTCCGCTGATTTCTCGGAAATCGGGATGCGCTGCTCGTTCGCTGCGGATGACGCAGCAGAACTCTGGAAGCATTACGATGCAGCTTTCCCGACAAAGGAAGACGGTACCCGCAAGCGCCCTTTGAGCTTCTTCCTTGGAATGGAAGGCAACTTGAAAAAGTATTTTGGCATCAAGGTGTCCTCGCTGGAAAAGCTGGAAGAGGAATTCGTGGCAACGGCACTCTCCGCGCAAGAAGGCAAGAAGATTGTCCATTCTCTGCTGCGCGTCGATTTCGTTGATGCCCAGCGAAATATTGACGACGAGAATGCCGCGAGGAGCAACAGACTGTCAGACGCCTTTGCGACGTATTACCGGAGAAACCTGGAGCAGGCGGAACTGGCCGAAGAAGCTGTAGCGATCATTGAACAGAATAATGAAAATCTGACTAGGCACTACGACGAACGCTTCAGACCCCTGATGACAATGATCGGAGGTCTTGGCCTTCCCTCCGACAACGACCGCGCGATGAAGGTCGTTTCGACACTCAGTTCGGAGGTTGCGTTACGCGGTAACACCGAACTCTTCTACGTCGATGCCAGCACCAGCCATGAGCTACCCGAGGCCTATAACGGACTGGGTTTCAAGAACCTGGTGTTCATGGCCATTCAGGTCGATCATTTTTATCGGCAATGGCTCGCGACCGAAGACAACCGTCCGCTGTGCCAGATGATCTTTATCGAAGAACCGGAAGTGCATTTGCACGCTCAGGTCCAACAAACATTCATTCGCCAGATGTGGGACGTGCTCACCGCTGACGCACCAGAAGGCGAAAGCAAGCCCCAGCTCACAATCACGACCCACTCGTCGCACATCCTGGATACCGTGGATTTCTCAAAAATCCGCTACTTCCGTCGGTGCCATATCAACGGTGAACAGGATGGAGTGACCTATCAGGGAACGACCGTGCACAGCCTTCGCCAATTTCAACCTGAGCCACTTGAATTGGGCGGCGATATGATTGAACCAGAGGAATCACTTTCCTTTCTCAAAAAATATCTGAGACTTACGCATTGCGACTTGTTCTTCTCCGATGCTGCCATACTCGTTGAGGGGTCTGCGGAAAAACTGCTTTTGCCGCGCATGATTGACATATCGGCGCAGAATCTGAACAAAAAGTATCTGACCATTCTGGAGGTAGGTGGCGCTTATGGGATGCGCTTCGCCGGATTGTTGGAATTCCTCGAAATTCCCTATTTGGTCATCACCGATATCGACTCCGTTGATCCCGCGAGAAACCGGGCGAGTTGCGTCGCTACCCATCCGGGAGCCGTTTCGTCGAATGCGACTCTGGGGTATTTCTTTGGAGAGACGAGAGTCGCCGAACTCTCCGGCAACACCTTTGACGATTGTCTGCAAGCTGAAGGGATGCGTTTTGTCGCCTATCAAAAGCCAGTAGAAGTTAACCGTCAGGACAATGCTCAAACCTTCCACGGGCGAACCCTTGAAGAAGCCTTTGTCTTCGAAAACCTCGACCACTTCCATGCCGATGGACTCAGTATCGGCATTGACTTGCCGGATGGTCGAGCCGAATTGCAAGAGGCCGTCTGGCGACGCATTAAAAGCGATACTTTCAAAAAAACAGAATTTGCTATGGATGTCCTTGCCTTCGAAATACCGGCAGGCGGGGACGAAGAAGCGAATGCGGGAGAGAACCGGGACTGGAATGTTCCCCACTACATCGACGAAGGCCTAAAATGGCTGGAGACACGTCTCTCCCAAAACCTGGGAGCCGGCGAATGACGGCAGAACTCAAGCCAACTGAGGCCGATAAGAAAATTGCTGAGTGCATCGCCAAGGACGTTTCATTTTCGGTTATCGCAGGCGCTGGTTCAGGCAAAACCACATCGCTCGTTGAAGCTCTGAAAGGAATCCAGAGGTCCCGTGGAAACGAGCTTCGGAAAAACGGTCAGCGCGTGGTGTGTATCACATACACAAACCGTGCCGTTGGAGTGATTTCGTCGCGTCTAGGTTTCGATGACCTCTTTTACGTTTCCACTCTGCACGGGTTCCTTTGGGCGGAAATCGCGCGCTTCCAGGATGCTATTCGGGAGACCCTTCGTGATGCGATCGTCCCGCAACATATGGAAAAGGCCCGCGAGAAAGACAACGGGGGGACGTCTCAGGCCGCTCAAAAAGCGAGGAAAGACCTTGAGCGCCTGACTGCCCAACTTGCTGCGCTAAACGCGCATAAACCGCCGATATGCTACGAAGAAACCGTTATCAGCGACTATTCCAAATGTGTCCTGAACCATGATGATGTTATTGACGTCGCGGCCTATCTAATCACGAACAAACCACTCTTGCGCAAAGGCCTCGGGTTCAAATACCCCTACATCTTTGTCGATGAAGCTCAAGACACCTTCCCGCAGGTCGTCGAGGCGCTCAATGCTGTGTGCGCGGACGAAGGTTTACCAATCGTCGGATATTTCGGCGATCCGATGCAGCAGATTTACGATAAGCGTGCCGGAGGTTTTGCCGGTCCAAAAGGCTCCGAAAAGATTCCGAAGGAAGAGAATTTTCGAAGCTCAACCTCGGTGATCGACCTTCTCAACAACTTCAGAACCGATCTGAAGCAGGTTCCGGGTGGGAAGAACTCCGACGTTAAGGGCAGCGTCTTGATTACGATCGCGCAGGCTCCCGACCCTGCCGGTCCACGGAAAACCTATACCTCTGAACAACTCGATGAGGTAACGGCGAAGTTCGAGGAAGCCGTTGAACAATGGGGATGGACCGATATTACTCCTGTAAAGAACCTTTTTCTGGCACGCCAGATGATCGCCCGGAGGCTCGGATTCGTTACACTGCACAAGCTCTTTACAGGTGACTATTCGTCGTCCAGATCCCAATCCGACTATGAAGACGGCACGCACTATCTTCTCAAGCCCTTTGTGGACGGCATTTTTTCTTTGGTCGATGCATCCCGCAACAACTATCCTAAAAAGCTGATTGAAACACTCCGAAGAATAAGCCCTGCTTTTGACGACACTGGAGCGAACAAGAGCAAAACCCTCAAACAGATGCTCGAGGAAGCCTCAAAACACGCCGCTGCTTTGGCAGAAAAATGGGAAGGCAATACGGTCAAAGAAATTCTGGAATACTGTAGCGCGAACGCGCTTTATCCAATTTCGGACCGCCTTGCAGGTCAGTTGGCTCGCGCTCCCCGCCAAGCTTATGACTCCGGCAATGAGGATCACCAAAGGGAAAAAGGAGATTGGCTGGCTGATGAATTCTTCAAGCTGAAGGCTGACGAACTCGAAAAGTACATCGAATTTCTGGATGAGAATTCTCCTTTCAGTACGCAGCACGGCTCGAAAGGCGAAGAGTATGAAAACGTGCTGGTCATGATCGACGATATCGAGGCAGCCTGGAATACCTACAGCTTTTCGAAAGTTCTGACCCCTGGTGTCGCGGGCAATCCGACCGACCGGCAGCAAGAACTTACTCAAAAGCTGGCTTATGTCTGTTTTTCACGGGCGGAAGTGAACCTTAGGATTTTGATGTTTTCGAAAGCCGCGGAAGCGGCCAAAAAAGAACTGGTTGAGCGCGGTTTGTTCCAGGACAGCCAGGTTTCAATTTTATAGGTACCGGACAGATCCTTATGCAGATTCATTTTTTCACATCGATCGTTTTCAGGAAGATTTAAAATCTATGCGTGTCCTCGTTTCAGCCGACATTCATCTCGGGTCGCCGATTCGCTCGACCGCGATGCGCAATCCGGATCTGGGTGACCATCTGAAACAGGCAAGTCGGGACACGTTCATTCGCATTGTTGATCTGGCAATCTCGGAAAGTGTCGATGCACTGGTTCTCGCTGGCGACATCTTTGATAATGACCAACCAGACCTGAAGTCCCGGGCATTTCTGATCTCGCAATTGGCACGCGCCGCTGACGCGGGTGTTCCCACAGTACTGATCCGTGGCAACCACGATGCCCTTCTCGATCACCGAGCCCACGGTAACCTGGGTCCGAATATTCATTTGCTGCACAAGAACGAGCCCAGCGTGGAAATCGGTGGCGTGTGGTTCCACGGACTGTCTTTCGACACGGCGCATGTCTCAAAAAGCTTCCTGCCCGACTACCCGGCGCCGGTGGCTGGCCGGAAAAACGTCGGACTGATGCATACGTCGCTGGATGGCTCGCCAGGTCACGATCCCTATGCTCCCTGCTCCGAGCAGGATCTGCTGGCACATGGCTATGACCTTTGGTGCCTCGGCCACATCCATGCCCCCTTTGAGCGCACATCAGGCCCAGTTCTCGCTGTCATGCCGGGCATTCCGCAACCACGCCACTTCGGAGAACTTACCGGCGGTACGGTCGCGATTGTCGAGCTTGATGATGACACTCCGAATATCGAACGGCATCGGGTTGGACATCTGAGATTCACCGAATGCGCTTTGGATCTCAGTAAATCTTCAGATGTTCAGGAAGTTTTGAGCGCGCTTCGGTGTGCACTCCAAGGGGTGCAGCATCCAGAACACCGCATAGCGGTGCGTCTGCAGGTGGCCACAGGCCACCATACTGCTGAGACACTGACGGCCCTTGCGAACGAATTGCTCGATGACATCGAGCGCGTGTTTATCGACAAAATCAAAGTGGTTGCCCCCAAACAACTGATCGACGCAAAGGCGGATGACCTAGTGCGCCTGATGCGGGCCGAGCTCACCGAACCGGGCTTCCAGCTGGCCACCAAAGAGATCCTCGAAGAACTCAGAAACGCAATGCCCCGTGAAATTGCCGACGAATTATCTGAAGACGCCTTGGATGACCTTTTGGAGGAGGCCGTTACTGAAGTTACGCTGTCTCTGCACTCAGGAGCCGCGGAATGAGACTGAACCGGCTTGATCTCATTCGCTATGGCCGTTTTGACGGCGCCGAGATCGTGCTCCCGGCACCAGCCGAGGGCAAACCTGATGTCACCGTAATCTATGGACCGAATGAATCGGGAAAATCCACGGCCTTTAACGGGTTTCTGGAACTTCTCTTTGGTATGAAAGCAGGAACCCACCCGTACGCTTTCAGGTTTGAACGCAATGACCTTTTGGTCGGAGCGGAGCTGGGTATCCCCGGACGCGGGGTGACAGTTTTGCGCCGAAATGGCAAACGCACCCAGTCCCTGCTTGATCATCAGGACCGCCCGGTCGACGAAGCCATTCTTTCAAGTGCGCTCCATGGCCTTTCCATGGAGGGTTATGTCGAAAGGTTCTCACTCAACGACGAAGGACTCCGCAAAGGCGGTGAACGGATTGCCGAGGCAAAAGGCGACCTGGGCCAGCTTCTGCATGCGGGTGTATCAGGCCTGACCAGTATGGCGACGACACTGGAAGACATGACAGCCCGCGCCGAAAAGTTTCACAAGAAGAGCGGCCGAGGTACGGCGCTCAAAACCGGCAAAGACCACTTGAAAGAGATCCATCAGGCACTTCGAACGGAACGTCTCACGCCGGATCGGGAACGCACTCTTCGGAAAGACAGAGAGACCGCGCAAAAGGCTTTCGAACAGGCGGACACCGACCTCACGCGTGCCCGAAAACGGCAGGCAGCAGGAGCGGCGGCGCAGACCTGGTATGACAAATCGGAGGAAATTCGGAAAATCGACGAATTTTCTGCCGATTTTCCGGAAGGTCCGAATTTGAAGAAGGGCACGGATGGGCAAGTCGCCACACTCGTGACAACCCTATCGGAGAAAGCAGAAAGTATCGCAGGCGCCGATGACAGAATTGCGCGCCATGAAGCGGTCATTTCAGAAAATGAGGCTGACCCGGCTGCCGGACATCTCGAAGCGGAACTCACAGAGCTGGATCAAATCAGAATCGATGGGGCGTCCCTCACCTCCCGAGCGGACACGGCCAGATCGGATCTGGAAAAGCGCGCAGGTGAGCGCGATGACGCGGGCCGCCAGATAAAACAGATTCTGACAGCGTTGGCGGTAAGTGACGAGCCTGTAGAGGCCTTGGTCCTGACGACCGAAGAACTGGAGACACTCGCGGATGCGGTACAGGCCTGTCAAACCAGCGAGGGCGAGCTGCGAGCGGCTTCAAACGTGTTGAAGACCGCACGCGATCAGCTGGGGGATACTCCAACCGAACCAAAGGACTTGTCTCACCTGCAGATCGCGTTTGACGCATGGCAGAAAGTTTCGGACGTGTCAGGTCTTGAACATAACCTCGCATCGGAACTCGCCCGGCTAGCCAAAGCAGTTTCGGGTCTACCTGCTTCTTGGCAGACACTTATCGAGAACGGCCTGCCTGCACGTGAAAGTCTCGATGAAATCCTCAGGGAATGGAACACCCTGAATGCCAACATCGTTTCCGCCACAGAAGATTTGGAAGGTCGCGAAGCGGACTACAAGGCCGCGCGCGCAAAACGCGAAGCCGACGAAAGCGCGCCGGATTCGATTGACGCTGCAGCGACGGAAGAAACCCGTCGTCAGCGTGACACAGCCTGGCAATCCCATCGTGGCAGTCTCTCCGACAAAACCGCGGAGCGTTTTGAGGAGGCCATGCATGCAGATGATGGCGCCCGAACGAGCTATCTGATGGGCACGGAGGCGCGCAAACAGCTTGCAAACTCGCGCGCACAGGAAAGCACCGCAAAAGCCGCACGTGACACGGCAAAAGACAAACTCGAAGCACTCACCGGAAAACACGAAGCTTTGACCAAGCGGGGCGGCTCACTCGCGACTGCCCTGGGCTTTCCCGTCGATACGGGGCCGGCTGCGTTTGCTGCTAGACTTACCAGCCTGACGGCGGCGGCTGAGATCGCAACTGAGGTCACTATTGCGGAGAATGCCTTTGAGGACCGCGCCAAGCGCCGCAAGGCAGCCTTTGACGAACTGCTGGCAGCAGCCCGCCTAGTCGCCCTTGAAGGTGAAGATAGTGACCTCCCTGAGCGGGTTGGCAAGGCTCTCACACTTCAGGAAAGTGTCCGTAAGACATGGGAGAACTGGCGTCGCGGGGAACGTAGCATTGCCGACTACCAGAAAGCTGTATCCCAAGCCGAGACAGATCATAAGGCAGCCTTGAACCGACTGGAAACGCTGACCTCGGCGCGACCTCTTCCTGATCGCTCGGCCACGGGCGTGAAAGCAGCGCTGCCGCACCTGCGCACGCTGCAACAGGTTCACAGTAATCACAGAAGCCTGGCGGGACGTGTTGAAGCCCTGGAACGCGCCGTTGCCACCCTGGCAAGGAGTGCCGCACGATTGGCGGAGATCCTGGAGGAGCCTTACAATCCGAAAGACGATCCACTTCCCATCATCAACCGCGCTCGTGCGCGTGTAACCAAAACCGCTGAGGCGGATCGTGTGAGAAAACGAGAAGAAGACCTTCTCGACAAGGAGGTCAAAGGCCGAAAGCGTGCGATAGTTGCCCGGGACGAAGCGCAAACCCAGCTGGAAAACTTGTTTGAAGGACAAGGTGGTGAGGATCTTTCGCCGACGGAGCGCGTGGGGATTCTAGCTGAACGCGACGAGTTGCGCGAAGACCGGGCCAATGCGGACACGAGCCGCAATAAGGCGCGCGACGGCGTGGATCGTACGCTCTTTGACGAAGAGCTGACGCGATTGCCCGATGTAACGCGAGAAGCGGAACTGCAGCAAAAACTTGACGATGCGCAAACGGCACGGGATGCCGCTTTGAAGGAAATGAATGAAAAAGAACGCCTTTACGAGGAAGCTTTTCATGCCGCTGACAACAGCGATCTGATCACCGAACAGGCCACGATCCTCGAAGAGTTACGAAACGGTGCAAGGCATGCGGCTGTCGCAAGGCTCGGGATATTGGCTGCGCGGGGTGCCTTAAAGCGCCTGGCTGCCGAACGAAGCAGCGCAATGCTGAAAGACGTGGAAGAAGCTTTTGTCACCATGACATCTAAGGAATGGGAAAAAGTCGTTGTCTGGAGTGAATCCGAGGGCGAAAAGCTGGTCGGCATCAAACCCGGCGGCGGCCCCGTGAAGGTCGAAAACATGTCCACTGGAACCATGGGCCAATTATATTTTGCCCTGCGCCTGGCCGGTTACCGCAGCTTCGCGCGTGATCCGGGCCCCCTGCCCATGGTTCTCGACGATATTATGGAAACCTTCGACGATACCCGTGCATCTGCCGCATTGAATCTCTGTGCCGAGATCGGACGGAGCGGTCAGGCAATCATTTTCACGCACCATGCGCACCTGTTGGAGCTTGCACGCAAGAACATTCCAGGAGTTTCCGTCGTGGAGATGCCGCATTAGCATCCCGCTGTTCACTCTTTCACCTGAAGTTTGATGACTATGGAACAGCTCTTCAAAAAATATGGACCGCTTTCGCGCGCTACCGGCGATACGCCTAAGGGACCGGTGGCCAAGGCGGCAAATCCGATCACAGCCTGAGCCAGGGGAGCGGCCTCGATTTTACAGGGTGTTCCCAGGCCGCAGCGGCATGATTTCACGCTCGGGGCGCTTCAGGGCTTCGGCGTATTTGCGGGCGTTGTCGTCAATCGTGCCGTGCCAAAGCTTCGAGACGAACGCGCGGGCGTCTTGGACTTTCATGTCTTTCAGCGAAGAGGACAGCGCCATGAAAAGCTCATCCTCGCTGATCGCAGCGGCGCTGTGCATGGCGCCAGCGTAAAATGACGGGTCGTTGAGAACCTGCTCGCTCAGCGGCATCCGCGCGAGGTTCTCTTCCGGGATCGCCATGAAAATCGTGTCCTGCAGGTCGGTCAGATACGCACGCCGCGATGTGGACACCGGCTTTCTCGCCGCCTTGTCCTCCAGATGTGCCTGCCTTGTCCTGTCGAGATTTGCCCTTGCATGGGTCATGATGACTTCACGCTTTCGGGCGGGTAGCGCGAATCCGGTGCAGCGCTCGATATGGGCGAGGAGATCTGCAACCTCTGCCTCAACATCAAAGTTGTCAAACCATGGAACCGTCCCTGATCTAGCCGCCACGTGCCCGCCCTCGATGTATCGATAATATATTATTGTATCACATTTGCACCTGATCGCAAGCGGGGGACGTCCTTCACGCAAACGGACATGGAAAAAGGGGAACCGTGATCCCACGGCTCCCCTTTCGGTTCAGATCGTCTCCCCCCCGCGCGCCGATTAGGCGACCAAGGAGAGCCCCGCGCCCGCGTCCTGCGGCTGCTCACCGCTGTCGATGAACGGGATGATCGAGAAGGTCTTTCCGCCGCGCTGTTCTTCGTTCTGCACGGCGTTGACGCGCAAGTCGCCATCAGGCGTGTTGATCAGCAGCGACAGGTAGTCATTGCCCGTGCGGCTGCTTTTGGCCATCCACGCCGAGCCGACGCGGATCGGTTTACCCCGGGGCGAGCTGACCTCGATGCGGTAATCGGGGTGGGTCTCCTCGGATTTGTAGCTGTTCTCGATCAGCATAAACTCCAGATCGAACATCATGTTGGCGATGTAGCCCGTGAAGGCGTTGTCAGCGTCCATGGCGGTGAGCTCGCCCGAGATCGAGCCGGATTTCATCAGGCCGTTCGAGACCAGCGGGATGATCTCGAATTCGCCGCTCTGGGCCGCGCGCGCCTCTTTCGTCTGCACCGCGTTGACCCGGAACGGGCCGAGGCCGACATCGATCTGCATCGAGATGTAGGGGTTGCCGCTGGTATTGCCGGTCTCGTTCCAGGCCGTGCCGATACGCACCTTGCGGCCTGATTTGTTGACTGCCGTCACGTCGTAATCCGGGCTGCGAGCGGACATCTTGGCCCGTGCCTCGATCTGGATGGCGATGTCAAAGCGCGTCGAATGGATCATGCCGGTGTACTCGGCGGCTGCGGTCTCGACATTGCGGGTGAGGGTTCCTGCGAACATGGGATGGTTCCTTTTGGATTGGCCGGTGCCTGACGTTTTTGCCAACGCAACCGGGATTGCTTTCTCGACCCCTTGAGGGATCACAAACCAGAAAGCTCGCTTTCCTTTCTTCCCAACCTTCAGTTCAGCGCTGACGCCTGAAAGACTGTGCCACCTTCCCGCCGGGTACGACGCCCCTCCCCTGTTCGTCTGGCCTCGGATGGCTGTCCTGGGTATTCTCGTCGACCTCCTCCGATCCCGCGATGAAGAACTCTGCTTCCTCCCCGTTCAACCGCTGCCCGCTCCGGTCGGTCAGCCCGATGGTGCTGCCGTTCGGCTCAAACGTGATCAGGTATTGGCCGAGGCTGTCCTTGTGAACAACGTAGCCGGTATTGGCCCAGTGCACGGTCTGGCCTGCATCGATGGCGGTTTTGATCTCTCCGAGTGTCATGATCTTTCCCCCCATTGCCTATTCTGCTGCCACTGAAGCGGCATCTGGTGCATGCCCCAAGATCCGAGTCAGAATGCGGCCCGTGTCGATCCCGTCCCCATGCGGCAGAAACACCCGCAACTGAAAGGCGATGATCTCCGTGAAGCAGCCGAGCGCCTTGAGGCCTTCGATCATGCCCTTGTCCGCACCGCCCAGCTCAAGGCGCATCTCGCCTGCGACCCGGCGACGGGTCAGGGTGAGACCCCGGCCCAGATCGACAGGCGCGGTGGTGCCGAGGGCGGCGGTCAGCATCTCCTGTGGCGTTTGCGGGTTGGAGACGAGGAAGCTGGCGCGCAGCGCGGCCGCCCCTTCCTCGCTCAGCGTGCGCCCGATCATGGCGGTCGCCCCGTCCGGCGTGACGCGGTAGATGCGTTCATTCGTGGTCGGGATGTCCTTCCAGATCGGCAACAGCAGCCCGGTCAGCAGGTAGAGCTTGGTTGTGGTGGTTTTTGGCAAGGACGCTGCCTCGGCATCCCAAAGCCGTGCAAACTCGGGCCTGTCGATCTCTTCCCAAGCCGAGGACTCGAAGCGCGTCTCTTCGAGGTAGCTGGAGCCATTGGGCCGCACCGCCTTGCGCATGAGCGTGACGATATCCTCGTCATACATCTGCATGGGGCGCGCCGAGATGAGCGCCGCGCGACCGGAGGCGCGATTGACCATCGGTAACTTGTCGGGATTGCGCGACATGGCCTCTTCGGCGTCCAGCACATACACTGGGTCGGTGACCTCCAGCCCGATAATCCGCGTCACGGCGCCGGATTTCGGGCAGGTCCAGAGATCCTCGGTGGAGACCTGTTCTATCTTGTCGCCGCGTAGGGTTTCCACGCCGAGATCGAGCGTGCCCGCCGCGCGCGCCCGTTCCGTCTGATCGGCAATCCGGCGCATGAACTCGGCAAAGAGTGCGTTCTGCATGTGGATGGGAAGGGCAAGCACCCGGTTGAGAAACCGCTGGATCGGGGGAAGCTCCTCAAGGAGCACCCCGTCCTTGTCGATCAGCCGCAGGGCGGTCCAGTCGGTGAAGCTCTCGTAGCTCATCGCCTCGGCCCGCCCGGCGGCAAGATCGGCGAAATACCCACGTAGTGCGGCCCGCGCGATCGGGCTTTCGAGATTGTCCTCCTCCCGGAACATGCCTTGCGAGCCGGTCTCGCGCTGACCCTTCGTCAGGGCCCCCAGCTGGTCGAGGCGTTTGGCTATAGTCGAGGTGAAACGCTTTTCGCCATGCACATCCGAGGTGCAGACCCGGAAGAAGGGCGCGCTGACTTGGGCAGAGCGATGCGTGCGGCCGAGCCCCTGGATGGCCGCATCGGCGCGCCAGCCGGGCTCCAGCAGGTAGTGCCGCCGCCGTTTCTGGTTCTTCGCCGTTTGCGCCGCATGATACGACCGGCCCGTACCGCCCGCATCGGAGAAGATAAGGATATCCTTATCACCGTCCATGAAGGCTTGGGTTTCGGATGAATTGCTGCTGGCGGCGCGCTTTTCGATGAAGAGATGACCATCCTCGGCCTTGAGGGGCCGGATGGACCGCCCCGTGACTTCTGCCACGGCCTCGTCGCCAAAGGCCCAGAGGATCTGATCCAGCGCCGAGGGGATCGGCGCCAGCGTCATCAACTCCATCATGGCCGCGTCACGCAGAGCGAGCGCCTCGCGCGAGACGACCAGCGCGCCAGTTTCATCCCGAAGCGGCTCAGCCACCATGTTGCCGTCGATCTCCACGAGCTTTTGGGCATGGATCGGAAAAGTCTGTTCGAGGTAGGCGAGAACATAGTCGCGTGGCGTCAAGGCACCCTCGACGAGTTCATCCTCCGGGTCCATCGTCTCAAGCCGACGCTTCAACAGGCTCTCACCCGTCGAGACCACCTGGATGACGCAAGCCTTGCCTGCCGCCAGATCGTCCGCGATGGCGTGGATGATGGTCGGGGCCTTCATGCCCATCAGCAGATGATTGAAGAAACGCTGCTTTGTGCTCTCGAAGCGGGACTTGGCCGAGGCGCGTGCTGCCGAGGCATTGGTCTCGCCCGAGGCACCGTTGACGCCAGTCGCGGTCAGCGCGGCCTCGAGATTGTGGTGGATCGTCCGAAAAGAAGCCGCGTATGCGTCGTAGATCTCGATCTGGGCCGAAGTGAGCGCGTGTTCGAGCACGTCATACTCCACGCCGTCGAAGCTGAGGGCGCGCGCCGTGTAGAGGCCGAGCGTCTTGAGATCGCGCGCGACCACCTCCATGGCGGCGACACCGCCGGCTTCCATCGCCGAGACGAAACTCTCGCGGCTCGGAAAGGGGTATTCGGGGCCCTGCCCCCAGAGCCCCAGCCGCGCGGCATAGGCCAGGTTGTGCACACTCGTGGCACCCGTGGCCGAGATGTAGAAGACGCGAGCGCGGGGTGCTGCCAGTTGCAGCCGCAGGCCCGCAAGGCCCTGCTGGGAGGGTTTGACCCCCCTGCCCTGCTCAGACCCGGCCGCGTTCTGCATGGCATGGGCCTCATCGAAGGCAAGAACGCCGTCAAAGTCTGCGCCCATCCAGTCGAGGATCTGGCTCAGTCGCGTGGTGCCGCATTTGCCCGCAGACCGCAGCGTGGCGTAGGTGACGAAGAGGATGCCACAGGTCACGGTGATCGGCTGGTCCGGTTTCCATTTGGAGAGCGGCTGGATGTCGGCGGGCGAGCCGCCGAGATCGGTCCAGTCGCGGATCGCGTCCTCGATAAGCGTGGCGGATTTGGAGACCCAGATCGCCTTCCTGCGCCCGGAAAGCCAGTTCAAAAGGATCAGCCCCGCGCATTCGCGTCCCTTACCGCAACCGGTGCCGTCGCCGAGGAAATAGCCGAGGCGATAGGCCCATGCGTCCGGGTCATCATCAGCACGCGTCAGCTTGGTTTGGTCGTCATCGATCATAAACCGCCCCGGCAGATCACGCCCATGGGCATCATGTGCCATGATGATGGTTTCCAGCTGCGCCTCGGAGACGTGACCCTCCTCGATCAGCTTCGCGGGCAGGCGCAATTCCGCACTGGCCGCGCCTGAGGGCACCGGCGGCGCGACAGAGGCCATGGCGATGCTCTCGACGAGCGGCGTGGGATGTTCCTGCGCACCCGCGATCTCGATCCGCTGCGGCCGGTAGCGCGCATAGATGTCAGAGATGGGCGTGTTGTCGCGCGGGGTCTGAAGGCTTGTGAAGCTGAGCGGACGGACGGTATTGGGCCGTGGTTTGGAGGCGGCGACAGGCGAAGCGGCGGTCTTGCGCGGGGCAGATGATCGAACGGTCGGTCGCGCTTGAGGGATCGCTTCAGCCCGCTGGGCGGGGCGCATCTCGATCCGGGTTGCGGCCACGGCATCGACATATGCCAAGGCTTCCTCCAGATCCTGAACCGCGGCGCGGATGAGTTCGCCATCGTCCTGCACCTTGTCGAAGACCATCAGCTGGGTTTCGACAGAGGTGCCGAGCTTGCGGTAGACCTGCCCCGGCATCGTCAGCGCCAAGCGCGGCGTCAGAAGACCGCAGGCCCGCGACCAATGCGCGGCATCGCGTTCGGGCGTGAATCCTGGCGGCATGATCGCCACCAGCCGCCCGCCGGGTGCCAGACGCTTCGCAGACGCGATGAGATGCTTGGCGGCGATGTGTTTGTCCCGGGAACGATCGACCGAGGAGGCGAAGGGCGGGTTCATCACCACGACGTCGGGTAGAACCGGCGTTTGCAGCAGATCATCGATATGCTCGCCGTCATGGCCCGTCACCTCGCCGCCGAAAACCGCGCGCAGGAGGCGCTGGCGAAAGGGGTCGATCTCGTTGAGCAAAAGCGTGGCACCGGCCCGGGCGGCAAAAGCGGCCAGTGCACCGGTGCCCGCCGAGGGCTCCAGAACGGTCTCGCCCTTGCGGATCGCCGCGGCCCGCACCGCCGTGGTCGCGAATGCCAGCGGCGTGGAAAACTGCTGCAGACGGATCTGCTGCTCTGACCGGCGGGTTTCCGTAAGGAGACGTGAGGCGAGGAGTTTTGCGTTGGCGATGTCTGCTGTGGCACCGGCCCCACGCAGAAGCACCTGGATGGCCGCTGCCTGCATCATGTCATAGGCCATGCGCCAGTCCCAGGCGCCACCGGCATCGCTGCCATGAAACGTCTCGCGCATGATACGCGCGAGCGCTGAACTGCGCAGGGGCTGGTCATCGACCTCCGTGCCGATTTGCGCGAGGGCAGAGGCGAGATCGGCTTCGGAGATTGCGAGAGCCGGGTTGGCCGTTCTGGGTTTGGACATGGGGATTTTCCTTTGGATCAGGGTCTGAGTTCCAAAGGACAAAAAGCCCGCTTTCGCTTTTCAGGGTGACGTAGTCAGACCGCGCTGACCTCCAAGGCTTGGTCAGGACTTGGGTTCGACCTGCCGCTTCGCATCAATCAATGCCTGTGCGGCCTGCATCACCTGAACCTGAGATGTTCCCGAGCGTGCATCCTCCAGCGTGGCCTGCACCTGCGCGCAAAACCACGTGTCATAAGAATTCGCTTCAGCGGCCACGGAAATGCTCCTCGAGCCCGATATCCAGCAGCTTGCCGAGGTCATCGGGCATGTCTGCAACGCGCACAGCAATTGGGAAACGGTGCCCCGTCAGGTCAGGCGCGCATTGCTCCTCTAGACCGAGGTGCTGCCTATCCTTTTCCGTCTCATTCATTGTGCTTTCTCCGACCGCATTATCAGCCGATGCTACATCTTCGAGCGTGGCGTCGTAAATGATGTTGCCAAAGGGTCATAGCAAGCTGGCCCACTTACCGATCGGGCACCGCTTCAAGGGATTTCTCGAACCGCTTGCCTGCCGCTGCAGCTTCTTTCAAGAGCGCGTCGAAATTGTCAGGTGGGTTGCCATCTTCCAGCATCCCTTTGAACGTCGCATAGGCATCCGTCTTGCTGCCATAGGCGCGCAGGGTCTTGTCGTCGTTCACCCATGCCACCACGATGACCTTCGCATCGCTGTTGAACCGGTAGAACAACCGATACTGCTGGAAGAATTTCGCCCGGAACCAGTGCTTGCGGTGATCGCCTAGTGTGCCGCCTTGCCGGAAAGCGGCGGCACCCGGATCTGCAGGTATGGCCTCGGTGACCAGCTTGAAGATGGCGGCCAGCCGTTTCGTTGGGTTTTTCTTGTGCCAGGTCTTGGGATCGCGAGCCTTACGCGCCTCTACCTCCTCGACCAGCCCTTCGAGCTGGTCCAGAAAGAGTGGGTGCGCATAAATCGACCATCCATTCACGACAAGGGGCGCTTGGGCGGGCACGCTATCGCCGCTCATTCATCCTCGAGCGATAGCGGCGCATCGAGATCGACATCAACGTCTCCGACCAGTGCTGCAAGACGGTCATGCAAAGCCCCATCGAAAGCCCGAATGCGGTCCGGATGCGCCTTGATATCGGCCTCGACAAAATCGAGAAAGGCTCCGAGCACGGGATCTTCCTCGTCGCTGCGCACGGGCTCGATATAGACCCTGCCACTCGGCTCGGTGCAGTAACGAATCTGGTCGCCCTTGCCCAGCTTGAGCTGTTTGCGCACACCCGCCGGCACGGTCGTCTGATACCGATCCGTGAGTTTCGAGACATCTTGTGCGAGGGCTGTCATGGCAGTCTCCTGAAGAAAAGGGGCTTTGCTGCCCGCGATAGGTAATGCATTTGCATTGCCTTGTCAAGACAAGCCGCAGCATCTGCTGTCGCCGGGCAGGTCGATGAACCGTCCGGCGCAGGACCTAATTTCGCCCCGCCAGGAACTCCGCCAGCACCGGGCTAGCCGCACCTTTCGTGGAGCTGAGCAGCTCCGAGCCCGCAAGCGAGGCCTTCGACAGGCGTACGAGCCCACCAGTTTCCTCGATGCGGTAGCAGCGGCGCTTTTGCCGCCCGCGCCTGTAGTGGGTCGCGGTGACAATCTGGCAGGTACTGCCATCGGTGAGCGTCACAGGGGTGGCGAGCTTGATCTTGTCGCCTTCCTCGTAGTCCGGGATCGCAGCCCAGTCCTGGCAGCGCTGGCGCCAGGCATGAGCATAGCTGTCTGGGTCTTTCAGCTCGGACAGCAGGGCCAATAGGCTCAGTGGCGCGCGGGATTCGACCGGTCCCGCGCTTTCCTCCATGTCCTTGTAGCCCCAGCAGCCGTCATCATATCGGGTAAGGAATACGGCGGCGAAAGTGATGGAGCCATCCGCATCGGTGACATAGGTCGTGTCTTCGACAGGGGTGCCGTCGATATTTGTGACCTTTGCCGCCGCGTACCAAGTCGAACCCACCTTGCAGGCTTTGACCAGTTCCGTCTTGCGCCTTTCGCCCTCGAAGGTGCACAGCCGAGCAATCTCCGCTTTCTCATCCGCGTAGGTCTGGACGCGGCCGTCGGTGTAGAAGAGCCAACCCATCACGCCGCCCTCCGGTCATCGATTTCCATCAGCGCATCGAGCGGCACGCGGTAGGGCTGCATGGCGTCAAAATCCTCGCAATTGCCGCAGTTCTGTACGATCGCGAAGGTGTCGCAGGCATCCTTGAGGATGACCCGGAAGGTGCCGCCGAGGCCTGACGGCACCTCGTAGGTCCCGCCGATGAGATAATCCGAGGCCCGGCGCACGAAGACGCGGATGCTGTGGCCATCGGTGGCGAGCCGGATCGCCCCCCGCCCCCGGTCGATGAGCACCTGCACGTCATCCAGGATGTCGGTATAGAACTGGCCGGTCAGATCGCGAAACGCCATGCGGCGCTGCGCCATCCAGTCGGTGTCCCGAAACGGGTTCATGCCGTCGGCGAAAGCGAAGGAGGGATCGGCCTGTTCGGTGGTGACGATACGGGTGGTCGTGCCATCGATGCCGTTTGAGCGCAGATGCACACCATTGCCGACGATGAGGATCAGGGCGGGCCTGTCCACGGGCCCGTTCCAGTTGGGCAAGAAGGTTTTGCAGGCGCGCGCATGGGCGATCTGTTCCGCAACAGCGGACGCAGAGAACTTGAGAATAGCCATGAGGATGTCTTTCGGTTGGGTGTGGGAGGGTCGACCCGCGCGGGGAATGCCTCGCGCGAGTCGCGTGAGGACTCAGGCCGCTTGCGCGACCTCGCTGTCAGGCTCGGGGGTTTCCGCAGCGGGCTCCGCCTCATCACAGGCGACACCGGCGGTCTGCATCATGGGCGGGCACCAGGTGGCCACGGCAGCGCGCTGCGCGTCCGTGAGTGTGGCGAAAGGCTCGGCGAAGAGCTTGTCGCAGAAGGCGACGATCTCTTTCTTGCTCGACGAGGCGAGCGTCACCGCCTCTTGGGCGAGACCCAGATCCTCGCCGAGAATCTTCAGGAGCCAGGCCTTCTTGAAGCGGTTGAAGAGCGCCGCATTCGGCGTCCAATATGCGCGAATGTCGGGCATGATCTCGATCTCGAACGCATGCATCAGGCTGTCGCGCCGAGGATCCCGCGCGAAGCAGGACTGCGTGGTGCTGGCGGTGGCATAGGCCACGAGCTTGGCCTTCTCGCCTGCCTCCAGCGCGCGAAACGCCGCGAACTGATCGGCGGGCGCGCGGGTGTCATCGAGCCAGGAGAGATCAAGCGCATCATGCGCCGCCGCCACCTGCTCGAGCGAGGTCTCGTCGATCTCGTCCATCTTGGCATGGCTGCGGTATTCCTTGCGGGCATCGATCTTGATCGCCTGCGTGACACTCATTCCGCTGGCCAGAACGTCACTGACCAGCTTGAAGAGCGTCAGATCGAGCGTGGCTTCCGGATGCAGCGCCATCGCGGCGCCAAGGGCCATGGCCCGCTCGGTCTTGAGGTCCTCAGCCAGCGAGGCTGGATAGGTGATTTCGCCGGCGTCCGGTGCCTCTTCCCCCGTCGGGTTGACCGACGAGCCGCGCGCGCCTTCCACTTTCACGGTGTCCTCGGGGCGGACGAGGCCAACATGGAGCGTGACCTGCCCACCCTGCCACGACGCGATCACCCCGGACCGCGCGAGGTCCTCGGCGCTGTAGGCCTCCTGCAGATCGCGCACTTCTTCTTCCAAGGCGTCCACGCGCTCGTAAAGGGCATTGTAGGCACCGTCCTCGAGCCCCTCATCCTCCATCTCGAGCTGCAGCTTCTCGAGTTCTGCGGTGATCTCATCGATGCGCTTCTGGGCCGCTTCATCCGGCTCAATCGGGCCGGGATAGACGCGGCCATAGTCCGCCATGGTCGCGTAATCATAGCGGACCATCGCATCGGCCCAGGCAAAGCCCAGCCTCATACGGGCCTCTTCGGCGGCGGCACCGAGCTTCTCGAGCAGGATGGTCTCGACCAGTGCTGCATCCTCAAGCACGGAATGCTCTTCCAGAAGGTCAGCCGCGACAGCACCGCCCCGCGCCTCGTAGTCCGCGCGCACAAAGGCCCCAATATCATCGCTGACCTGCACGCCGCGGGATTTGAGGGCCTGACGGACGGTGTAGGCCTGCAGATAGCCGCCGTCTTTCGTGAGCGCCTCGAAGACCTCGCGCTGCGCCTCCTGGCTCGGGTGCTCGGCGAAGGCCTTCATCGTGTCGAGCGTGATCACCTTGCCCCGGGCTGCGGCGCGGATGTCGGGGTGGATAAGGCCATAACGCAACCGGCCTTTCACGGCCGCCACCGTGGCGCCGAAGGTCTTTGCGATCGTCTCGGGCGTCTGGCTGTCGACCTCCATCATCCGGGCGAAAGCCTCGAACTCGTCGATGGCATTCATCGGTGCCTGGGTGATGTTCTCGGCGAGCGACAGCGCCGTGGTGACGTCGCAGTCGTCTGGGACAAGGCGACAGTCGACCTTGGTTTTCGCCATGAACCCCTTGGTGGCCTTGTCGGCGACCAGCTCCTTCAGCGCAGCATGGCGTCGGCCACCGGCGAGGACAGCATATTTGCCGTCAAGCTTCTGGACCAAGAGCGGCTGGAGCAGGCCCAGCACAGCGATGCTGGCCTTCAGATGCGCGATGTTCTCGGGGTCATAGGTTTCCGGCGCGTTGCTGCGCACATTGGCGGGATGCGGGATCAGATCGCCGATGGCGACGGTAAGGGGAGCAAAGCTTGTGGTCATGGGATATCCTTCCAGGAGGGTGAGGTGTGGCCCGCGCGCTCACGCGCGTGACCAATCCCCGGCTTCAGGGATCACCAAGACAAAAGGCCCACTTTCCCTTTGAGGGGTCAGTGGGCCTTGAGTTTTCAGATCGACACTTTGGGAAGCCCTCCTACCCTACCAGTCACGCGCCAGCATGATGGTCAGCACGCGCATGGTTGTGGCAGGATTGTCCGGGGTCTCGGCCCCGTAGCGGAAATCCGAATCTGCCTCATAGAGATCGATTTTCCAGAACACGGTCTCGCCCCGGATCTCGACCGCGCCAAAATCGTGCCATCCCTCGGGATCATTCTCAGGCTCGAATGTATCGAACGCACCGGTGGCCTTCACCGCCTCGGCCATGAAGCCGTCACCGGCCTCCATAAGCGAGCGGGTGACATGCATTCGGCCCTGGGTGGGCTGCGCGGGCGCCACTCCAAGGCACGCGAGCTTGCGAAACGCGTCGTTTTGCGCCGCGATCACGGTCGGATCCGGACGGTCTGGCTGGGATTGAACGGTCATGGACATGGGATCTCCTTTGAGAAGTTGAAACACCCTTCCCAAAGCCCGCTTTCACTTTTCTGCTTGGCGGAAGGACCGAAGCAGAAGGCGCCTTACCCGAACAGCCCTCTGGCACTGTAGTTCGGGTTGGGGATGGTTTCGATCCAGCCGCCCTGTTCCTTGATGCTCTCGAGTGCCGCCGAGAGCGGGTAAGCGCCCTCGGACGGGCTCCACCAATAGGCACCGCGTTTGAAGGTGATGATCTTGCGGCGGCCGTCTTCGAAGCAGGCCACCCGCAGCGTCTTGGGTTCCTTGCGTGACATGCGAGTCTCCGTTCTCCGTGTGGTCAGGCGGCCTCGGCACTGCGCCCTGCCCTACCCGCCTCAGATTGTGCGATCAGATAGTCACAGGCGCGCTGCGCATCCGCGGCGTGCTTGAAGATCGCACCCTTGTCCGACCGAAGAACGCGCAACCAGTTGTGGAGGTAGGCGGCATTCATCTCGAGCGTATGCGCCGTGAAGCCGAGCGTCTGACCCAGGAACACCGAGGTCAATTCCGCGACGATCTCCTCGCGCGCATAGGACGTGTTGCCAAACTTCGAGAACCCGAAATCACGGTTCAGCCGATGCGGGGCTTTCGTGGCATGGGCCTTATGCCGACGTCGGCATAACACGCATAATGCCGATGTTCAGATTATGCCGCGTTTCGGCTGGGGATTTCCTGTTTCGTTGGGTTCCTCGTATTTTCAGACTGCATAAGACGACCACGGAGACCGTCGGTGTTCCAAACTGGGGGCGGTCCGACTGGAAAAGCCGCCTTGTGCGCGTTTCCGGCAGCGCCATTCGTGTCTGTCCTCTGCCATAAGCACATCCTTCAACCAACCAAGTGAAGGAAATACTTATGGAAAATTGTGTCGAACCAAATGAGGTGGAACGCTTCGCCTCACATATCGAAGATCAAGGATACACTCGCCGCTCCATCATGAAATTCAGGGGCACCGCCGAAACGCTTTGGGCCGCGATGCTGAAGGCAAACCTCGGGTCCGCAGACTTGACTGAAGATCACATGGATCAACTGACGGGGCCGATTATCAATGCCGCGTCGGTGAAAGACAAAAAGCACTGTCGGCATCGCATCGATCGGTTCAGGGATTTCCTGATTGAGACCGCGGGCGCACCGCCGCGTTCTGAACCGCCGCTGGACATGTCGCCAAGAGCTTGCCTGAAACGGGAATATGAAGCCTACCTTCGCGTCCAGCGCGGCCTTTCCGATGACACCATCTACTCTTGCCTTCGGTCTTGCGACCGGTTCCTGACGGCCAAGTTCGGCGCCGGTCTTGGCGACCTGAACACCATCAAGCCCGACGACATCACAGGATTCATACTCTGGTTGCGCAAGGAACAAAACGCGCCGCGTGACAAGACAGGCCCATCGCATCTTCGCAATCTGTTCCAGTTCCTGTTCTGGAGCGGCAAAACCGAGCGCAATCTGAGCAACGCCGTGCCAAAGGCACGGCAGCCGAAGCCGACCGGCATTCCGAGATATCTTGAGCCCGAAGAGGTCAATCGTCTGATCGAGGTCGTTCGCAATCACAAGAAAACAGGTCGGCGGAACTATGCGATGCTGATGCTGATCGCCCGGCTCGGTCTTCGGGCACCTGAAGTGACGGCGATAGAGTTGGACGACATCGACTGGCGCGCCGGAGAAATCTTGATCCGCGGCAAACGGCAGTTGCATGACCGGATGCCACTGCCGGTGGAGGTCGGCGAGGCGATTGTCGACTACATCCGCAATGAGCGCCGGGGGCCAGAGCGAGCACTGTTCGTGTCGGTGAAACCGCCGTTCAAGCGGTTCAAGGACGCTCAAATCCTCCGCTGGATTTTGCGTGATGCCTATGACGCGACCGGCATCTGCCCGCCACAAGCCTATATCGGCACCCACATTCTCCGGCACAGCCTCGCCACGGACATGCTGCGAAAGGGCGCTTCGCTTGCTGAGATCGGGGATGTGCTGCGTCACCGATCTGCGATGACCACGACCATTTACGCGCAATACGATGTGGATTCCCTGCGCTCGATCTCACGCCCGTGGCCAACTTCGGGAGGGGTGCAATGAAGACGCTTTGCCAACGACTTGACGAGTATCTGGCTCTACGGCGCTCGATGGGATTTGCTCTCACCTTTGATGAACGTGTGCTGCGCAAGTTCACGACCTATGGCGATGAACGCGGGTTCGACCGGATCTCGACGCCCTTGTTCCTTGACTGGAAAGCAAACTACGGCAGCGCGGACAACAACACTTGGTCTTGTCGCCTCGGGATGGTCCGAAGGTTTGCCTTTTGGCTTGCGCAACATGATGATCGCACCGAAATACCGTCCAGTCAGCTTGTCACCGGCCGATACCGAAGACGGGTGCCGTATATTTACGCGCCCAGCCAGATCGCAAACATCGTTGCTGAGGCGGGTCGGCTGCCATCACCCTATGGTCTCCGGGCCGCGTTGTGGCAGACCCTGTTCGGCTTGATCGCCGTCACGGGAATGCGCGTGAACGAAGCCTTATCACTGGATCGGCAAGACGTTGATCTGAAACGAGCCTTTCTCACGCTGAGGAACACAAAGAATGGCCGGGATCGGCAGCTACCCGTCAACGGCGACACCGCCCTTCAACTCGCCCGATATGCCAAGTTGCGGGATCGGCTGATCGCGCGTCCGTCATCCCGGTTCTTCATCAAAGAGGATGGCGAACCGGCGGGAGATTGCGGCGCGCGCTACAACTTCGCGCAGGTCAGCGGAAATATCGGCCTCAGGCCACCGCAAGCCTTCAAACGCCACGGCCACGGACCGCGCATCCATGATTTGCGGCACAGTTTTGCCGTTCACACCATCCTGGACTGGTTCCGCGAAGGCCGGGACATCGAAGCCGAAATGTACAAGCTCAGCACCTATCTCGGCCATTCCGAGCCAAAGCACACATTCTGGTACATCGAGGCCGTGCCAGAGCTGATGCATTTGGCGGCGGCGCGGGCCGAACAACGGGTTCTGGAGGATGCGTTATGATTGCGACCTATCCCTTGCCCATCTATGTGCAGCGGTTCTTCACCGAGCGGTTGTTGACCCAGATGCAGGCCAGTCCGAACACGATTGCCAGCTATCGCGACACCTTCAGGCTCTTGCTGAAATACGCGGAAGCGGAAACCAGGCTGCCGCCGACAGAGCTGCATGTGGCTCATATCGACGCCGAAATCATCGGGCAATTCCTGACCTTCTGCGAGGAGGAACGCGGCAACAGCGCGCGAAGCCGAAACACGCGGCTTGCCGCTATTCGCTCGTTCTTTAAATATGTCGCCGGCTGTGAACCTCAGTTGTTGCATCATTGCCAGAAGGTGCTGGCGATGCCGGCCAAACGACACGAAAAACGCGTGGTGGACTTCCTCACCCGTGATGAGATGGAGGCCTTGCTGAAGGCGCCGGACCAATCGACTTGGTTTGGTCGGCGCGATCGGGTTCTGCTCCTCACAATGCTCCAAACTGGCCTGCGTGTATCGGAGTTGATCGGCTTGCGCGTTGGCGATGTTAAGCTCGGCACCGGGCCGCATCTGAGATGCATCGGCAAAGGCCGAAAAGAACGCGCGACGCCACTCCGGGCAGACAGCCGGGAAGCGTTGCGGGTGTGGCTTGCTCAAACCGGGGCGGAAACCAGTGATCCCCTGTTCGCGACAATCCGCGGTAAGCCTTTGAGCCGGGATGCGGTTGAACGGATCGTTCGGAAACATGCGGCCACCGCCGCCTCGAACAGCTCGACGTTCAGATTGAAACGTGTCACGCCACACGTCCTGCGCCACACTGCCGCGATGCAGCTTCTGCAGAGCGGCGTCGATCGGACAATCATCGCGCTCTGGCTGGGCCATGAATCGGTCGAGACGACGCAGGTCTACATCCATGCCGATATCGAACTGAAGGAAAGAGCGATGGCGCTGACAAAGCCGGTTGGCGGCACCGGCGGACGATATCGGCCGGGTGACGAGTTGTTGGCATTCCTGGAAGCGCTCTGAATTATGCCGACACGCCGCGCCGGTCTTCCCGCAGGACAACAGGCTGTGAGGATCGGCGCGGCATAATCTGAACATCGGCATTATGGGCCAGCTCATGGGCCCAGACCCCGTAGAAATTGCGCGGGTCCTGGAACCGCGTGATGGACGGCATGTAGACCTTGTCCACGGGCGGCAAATAGTACGCCTCCGTGCCCGTGAAGACGGTTGTGATGTCGATCGCATCAAAGAAGGTCTGCATGTGCGGGATGGGCTCGGACGGCGCATGCTCGGGCACGGGCTCCGGGTCGGGGAAGAAACTGTCGGGCAGGCCATCGATTTGGCAGGCATTGAACACGCGGTAGGATTTCTGGAAGCGGAAGATGCGGGCTTCCTCGGAGTGATCATCCCCGTCGCTGCGGTCATGCTCATCTGCGCCCGCATCTTTCCGGCTTTGACCGTAATAAACGACGACAGAGGATTTTTCGCCCTTGCGGACCTTTGCGTCCAAGGCATTGGCTTGCGGCAGCGTCATCCAGAAAGGTGAGCTGTGGCCCGCCATCACGGTCCGCATCGTCAGCAGGAAGTTGTTCACTCCCTGGTAGGGTTCTCCGCCCACGCGCAGGGGACGAGAGCTGCCACCTGCGGTCCATGGCTTGCGCCACGGCAGGACGCCGCGCTCGATGATGCGGATGATTTCGTTTGTGATGACCTCGGAGGCATCGAATTTGGGCGTGCGGGATCGGGCCATGGCTGGCCTCCTTTCGAGTTTTGGTGAGAGTAAGTGGTGATCAGGCTGACTGATGGGACCGCGGATCGTTGAGGATCCTCGCGCCGAGCCCTTCGACCATGTCGATGTAGGTGGTCAGCGAGACGGACTTGCCGGAACCCGAAGGTTCAGGGTCAACCGATCCGTCCCGCGCCACGCACGGCAAGTTCGCGAAGGCGATGACGTCACTGATGGGTCGGATATCGATGAACGGGGTTCCTCGTGCGACCGCAAGAGTGGCCAAGGGAAAGCGCTCGATCAGCGCGAAGGTCGAAACGGTGGTCCAGCCGAGATGGATGAATGTCCCGCCCTCTCCGCAGATCACATGCGCGTTTGGTAATGACGCGGCCTGCTTCAGATAGCCGAGATCACGCAGGACGGTCTGGCGTTCGAGCCGCTGTGCCAGCAACGTCTGGCCAGTTCGGCGCAACTCTCTATGCCGCCACCACGAGGCAGCGGTTGCGCGGAGCACGCGCAAGACACCTGTTTGCATGGGAATGCCCTTCATCAGGAAAGACAGACCGGAATCCGGCCCGGACCCATCTGAGGGACCCCAAAGGTCCTCATCCGTCAGTCACAAAACCCGAAGAACACTTTCTCTTTTTTCGGCCCCTTTGGGCACACAACAAAACCGAAAAGCCCGGCACATCTGCCGAAGCCATTGATTTCATGCAGCAATTCTAGATCGGCAACCAAGATCGGCAACGCATATCGGCAAAACCTTGCTTAAAAGTACAAAATGTGTTTATTTTTCAATTACTTTGCAAACATGGAAGATCGGCAAAATGCTGGAAACACCCGCCAGGATCGAACCCTGCTTCTTCGAGGAGCATATTCCGACAGAACTGGCAGACCTTTCGGTCGACATCCAGAGGGAAGCCACCGGGCTGGGACAAGGGTTGCATCCTGACAGCGCAGCCGAACTTGCCGATCTCGTCCGTGTGATGAACTGCTACTACTCCAACCTGATCGAAGGACACAACACGCGCCCCCGCGACATCGAAAGGGCGCTGGCTGGCGCCGAGCTTGAGGAAGAAACCCGTCCCCTCGCCCTTGAGGCCCGGGCGCACGTCATCGTTCAACGGGCCATCGACGAGATGCATCGCAAGGGCACCCTGCCCCGCCCCACATCCGTCGAATTCCTGACTTGGGTCCATAAGAGCTTCTACGACGAGATGCCGGATGAGTTTCGGGTCATCGAACATCCCGACGGCACACAAGAGCCCATCGTTCCGGGACGCATGCGCCAGGATGATGATCGGGAAGTTGCGGTCGGGCGCCACCTACCTCCTTCATCGTCGCGCGTCGCGGCATTCATGGACCATTTCGACAAACGATTTCAGATTGCGGCGCGGTCTTCGAGCGGACGGATCATCGCGATCGCCTCTGCGCATCACCGGCTCAACTACATCCACCCTTTCCCGGATGGTAACGGCCGTGTCAGCAGACTGATGTCTCATGCCATGGCCCTCACAGCGGGGATTGGTGGCCAAGGGCTCTGGTCCGTATCACGTGGGCTGGCCCGCGGGCTAACCGATCGGGGCGAGTACAAACGGATGATGGATCTGGCCGACAGTCCACGCCGCGGAGACCGCGACGGACGGGGGAACCTGTCAGAAGCGGCACTGAAGACGTTTAGTGAATGGTTCCTAAAGGTGACGCTCGACCAGATCACCTTCTCAGCAAGATTGTTCGATCTCGGCGGACTAGACCAACGGTATCGTCGTCTTGTTGCAGATACCATCGATGACAAGCGAGCGCCGGAACTAATCTCGGCGGTTCTTCGGCATGGGGCACTGGAACGAGGCGATGCGCAGATTGTGCTCAAGACGTCCGAGCGTACTGCTCGCAACACGCTGAGTAAACTGACCGCCGCCGGATACCTGAGGTCCGCCTCGCCGAAGACGCCGGTTCGGTTGGCGTTTCCGTTGGATTATCGAGAGCGGCTCTTTCCAAACCTCTTTGGAGACGGTGACCTCCCACAATAACTTTAGGCATTTAGGGTGTAATGCCTGGCCGCCGATTTCTTCCATGGGCGGCCAGATTTTCATCAAGGCTTGCTCATGTGTCACTTGTCCACCGCGGTGGACATCTGCTGGTCTGAGATAAACTGAAGAACCACCACGCGCCGCTATGTGCGTTTGGACAGTTTTGGTTGCCACAAGCGCCGATTCTCGTTCGAAGTCCACCGCGGTGGACATTAGACAGTTCGCTCATTGTTTTCGGACAGTCGCTTGATCAAAGCTAATGGATCAAATTGGTTTTGCCTTTGACCCAGGGTGATACTGTGAAAATACGCTGCAAAATCCCTGATGCGTTTTCCAAGCTGTAGCATGATGAAGATCGCGCATGACGCTTTCTGAGCTCCTACAGCATTCTTGGCTTTCTCGAAAGTCTCTGGGTGAATGCCCATCATGGGTGCAAGTGTTCGAGCATGGTTTTCAATGTCCAACCAGTTTCTAAGTCTCTCTGTGGAGAACGATGTCGCCTGATCGCAGACTGAGGTCAGCAAGTCTGGTTTCAGGGCCTCAAGGCCTATGTTGCTATCTAAATCTTTTTTTTCTTCTTCAGACTTAGATTGATGCCGGACAGTTTGTCCGTCATTGGCGGGCAATTCCATAGTTTCAGGCGGGTCATCCGGGGTAGACAAACTCTGGCATTCTGCATCTGTATTGGCGAGCAGAGCGTGGTATTCGGGGAGGCTCAGCTTCCTGCGTAGAGCTTTCCGTGCGTGGTTGATGAATGCGTTGCTAGGATCGTGCTCTTCCAAATGGGCGAGCTTTGTAAGGATCTGTTTGCGGACAAATATCCGATCTCGCCGGTTATTCTCCATCTCTTGCGCGATGGCTATAAGCTCGCTCGCACGTTGGAGCAGGGGGGTGAGAGACAATCCATAACTGATGCACTCCCCGCCGGATGAGCGAACGCGGTAGCGCTTTCGGTTCGAGCTGTCATTGCGCTTGATGAATCCGAGTTCAACGAAGCGGTTGATGTGCCTCCGGAGTGTCCGTTCGTCGATTCCGCCAACGCGCTGGCAAAGTGAATCGTTAGACGCAAAAACCGTTTCGCCATGGCCAGGTTTCAGAAAACTGAGCATTGCTTGAAGTGTCTGTATGTGGCCAGGACGTAGACCAAACACGCTGCGTGCATCTCTCAGGGCTCTGAAGATGGTCCAGACGTCGGTTTCAGATGGGGGAAATGAGCCGCGGGTTGCATCAGCACCTGCGGCTTCGATCGAGAGTTTTGTAAATGCCATGGCTTGTTCACGACGACCGTTCGGCCCACAACTTCCCCGTCTCTTTCCTCGAATTTTCGCGGAAAAAGGCAAAAAATATCAGTCCACCGAATCGGTGACTCTTGACCGGTATGCTGGAGGTTGCTACATCAAAGATGCTAATCAGATGATGAGGGCTCTCCAGGGGAAACTTTGGGGGGCTCTTTTCTTTCGGGTCTTCGCTTTTCTCCTCTGCTCGTGTTGCTCTGTGTGGCCTGGGTTAGGACCCAGAGCCTCTCTCATTCCGCCACTGTACGAAGAGTTGCAAAAGCGTAGCTTCCGCGTGCTCTTCGAGCCATTGGCCGAATTCTGGATTGTCCTTCTTGGTGACCTTGAGCGCGATCGCCTTCTCATCGATTGTCAGCGTGCCCAATGAACTGCCGTTCTCATCATTGATGACCGAAGTCAGCCCACGATTGGGCGGCTTCTTGTCGCTACGTGCTTTGCTCGAGCAAGCCGAATAGACCGCTTGGAACTTTTCGGAACTAGGAGTGTCGTCGGGCAGGGCGGCGAGCGCCTCTTTGGCGATGTCCACCAAATCTACCTTCACCGACAAGGCAGCTAGATCACCCCACTGCCGTCGTCCGATCCCATGTGCTGGCCCGATGAGTTGAACAAGACCGTCTGGCAGTTGTTCTATGACGACCCTGTGGTTGGATACGCCTTGCCGGGTCAGACCTAGAGCATCTTGAATGACACCGGGTTTGTACCCGGATTCTTGCATCTCTTTGATAAAAAGAGACTTTTCTATAAAAGACGGATCAAGCCTGAGGTTGTTCTCCTGGCCTTGAGCGATCAGAGATGCGTCATCGTCCAAGGTTCGAACAATTGCCTTGACCGTTCCACCGACCTTACGGATCGCCGCAAGCCTGCGGCGGCCGTAGATGATGCGGTATCTGTCCGGTTGGGCTGATGGACGGACCATGATGGGCACTTGTTGGCCATGCTTGCGAATGCTCTCGGCCAACTCATCGATACTGGAATCTTCCAGCACCAACCGATCGCGCAGCCCATCCATGTCAATCTGATCGGGTTCGATATCGCGAATCGAGTTTGCTGTGATCTCGCGCAAAGAGTCGCGCAATCCTCCAACAGATCCCGGCAGCTTTGCCGCTTTTGGCGGGGTAGGGGAGGGGGCTCCGCTCTCCGTCTCATTCCTTGGAGGCTGGTTGAAGATGTTTCGGGCCATCAGCGACGCCCCCATGCCATTTGGATCGTCTGCTCTAGCTCATCGCCAACGCCATTCACGCTGGTCAGGGCGCGATCAATTGTCTTTCTGATGAATTGGCTTGGATCGACTTCGTAGACGGTCTGCTGGGTCATCCCCGCGTCGGAGATCGCCGTAGACTTCAGCATTGGCTCTGTCATGACCTGACCTGCCAGAATTGATCTCAGGTAGCCTGCCATTTGGGTCTGCGGACCGTCCGACGGTTCATATCTGGTAATCAGGAACTTGACAAAATCCCATGTGACACGCCGACCGATGGCTTCCTCCACGGCCTTGACCGTTTCTGAAGCAAGCTTCAGGAATTGGCTCATGGATGCGATGTCAAGCATGCCAGGTACCACGGTAACCAAAAGCCCCGTCGACGCTGCCAGCGCAGTCAGGGTTAGAAACCCAAGCTGAGGCGGGCAGTCGATCAGGACGATGTCGTAGTTTGCCTCAACCTCTTCAAGCGCCAAGGCGAGGCGCTCTGCAAAGATGGGCTGTACGCGACGGGCGAGAGCGTTTGCGGTCTCGGTTTCGTACTCCGAGAGCATCAAACCGGCGGGCACCATGTCGAGCTTATGGAAGTAGGTCTTTTGGATGACGTTCGAGAGAGGAACTTGGTCCTCATATCTCAAAGCATCATAGATTGTGCCGCCATCGGCGAACTCAAGCTCGGGCCGAAAGCCGAAAAACGTGGTCAAACTTGCTTGCGGATCGAGGTCTAGGACCAGCACGCGGTAACCGCGCAAGGCATACCTTTGCGCAAGATGAATCGTTGTAGTAGTCTTTGATGAGCCGCCTTTGAAGTTGACGACGGATATCACCTGGAGACGATCGCCATCACGTCGACCTGGGCGGTAGCTTTCTGCGTTCTTTCCAGTGCGTCCAAGAACATCGCGCAACTCATCAATCTCTTGGGCTGTGTAGAACCGGTGTCCGCGGTTGTCTGTATGCACTTCCGGGAAGCTGCCGTCCTTGTGCCGGTTGCGCAGGTTAGATGTGCTTACGCGCAGGAGGCCGGCGACTTCGGTGGAACTGAAGCGACGTAGGGACTTTCGTTCTTCGGGTTCGAAAGCGATCTTCATCTGGCGATCCAAAGACTCAGCCAGATTGTTGGCAAATGCTCCGATATCGGAAGAGCCTATGCCTTGCGTGTATCCAATGTTACGATCATCCATGTCCTGCCGCCCACTCTCGGCCTCTGTTGAGGCTCTTAGTCATTCTGACGGTGTACAGCGTGTCTGACGCGTTTTGCCGTCAGAATGGGAA